>JBIKRP010000283.1:0-3615 GCA_044349145.1 Flavobacterium sp. | reverse complement strand
AATTTCAAAATCGGTTCGGCATCATCCAAAATAAACATCTTCAATCGATTGACGTTGTAGCCAGCCGTCGTAAACATTTCATTCAATCTGTTGGGCGTTCCGATGAGTACATCGATTCCTGTGGAGATGTAATTCTTGTCGTATTCCAAATCGCCTTTGTCATGTACACCGTAAACGCGTAGATTGGTATATTTTCCGAACTGTTCAAATAGTTCTTCCATGGCGAGGACTTTGGCTTTGTCTTCTACGATAATCAAGGCTCGAGGCGATTCTTCTCCTTCGGCAACCAGTTGTTGGATAACATTCAGTACAATCGTAGTCGATTTTCCGCTACTCGCGGGCGCAATAATCACGCAATCGGCGCCACTTTTCAAAGTAGAAAAGGTGTCTTGTTGAATGGGATTAGCTTCTTTTAAGCCCGATTCAATCAGCGCTTGTTGGAGGTTGGGGTTTATTTTTTTTAGGTTCATTTTATTAGTTGTCGGTTGTCGGTTGTTGGTTGTCGGTTAAACTCATAACGGACAACTGATAACTGAGAACATTTTTACTTACTTGCGAACAATTTTACATCCGTTTCAGAAATTTCATTGCCGCCCAAGATAATCAGTCGCTCGACTACATTTCTCAATTCGCGGATATTTCCCGTCCAATCATATTCTTGCAACAACTGAATCGCTGCTTCCGAAAAAGTCTTTGGTGAAGTTCCTTGGTCTGCAGCAATACTTTGCGTGAAATGCTCGATGAGTAATGGAATATCGTCGCGACGTTCGTTTAGTGCGGGAACTTTTATTAGGATAACCGCTAATCTGTGGTATAAATCTTCACGGAATCGGCCTTCTTCGATTTCCTTCTTCAAATCTTTGTTGGTTGCGGCTACGACGCGTACATTAACTTTGATGTCCTTGTCTGCTCCAACTCTTTGAATCAAACTTTCCTGCAAAGCGCGAAGTACTTTGGCTTGCGCCGCCAAACTCATATCGCCAATTTCATCAAGAAAAATAGTCCCGCCATCGGCCGCTTCAAACTTTCCAGCACGGTCGCGAACCGCTGAAGTAAAGGCACCTTTGACATGTCCGAACAACTCGCTTTCGATAAGTTCACCCGGAATAGCAGCACAATTGACCTCTATTAATGGAAAATTACAACGATCGCTTTTATCGTGCAGTTGATGCGCAACCAATTCCTTTCCAGTTCCGTTTGGTCCTGTGATTAAAACGCGCGCATCGGTTTGGGCGACTTTCTCAATCATAAGTTTGATATGATTGATAGGCTCACTTTCGCCAATCATCTCATATTTCTTTCCGACGATTTTCTTTAGAATTTTATTCTCAACGACTAGTTGCTTTTTGTCTAAGGCATTACGGACTGTGTTGAGCAAACGATTTAAATCTGGCGGTTTGGATATATAATCGAAAGCACCCAAACGCATGGCGTTGATAGCAGTTTCCATATCGCCATGACCAGAAATCATGACCATTGGAATTTCGGGTTTTATTTTTTTGACGGCTTCAAGCAATTCGACGCCGTCCATTTTTGGCATTTTGATATCACAAAGCACCAAATCGTAATCGGTATTTTTGATTTTTTCGAAGCCTTGCATTCCGTCAACGGCTTCTTCAACGTTATAGGTGCTGCTTTCTTCGGATAGTATTTTAATTAATACTCTTCTGATGGAAGCTTCGTCTTCGATGATTAGTATTTTGGGCATTTTTTGAGTTGCTGAGTTACTGGGTTACTTAGTTACTGAGTTATTGTGTCGCAAATTTAGTGAGTTAGTTTGGAAGAGAAGTCATCAATTATATTTTGATTTTGAATATTATCGCAAAACCCTAGCCCTGATTGGAGCTAAGTGCCGCGCACTGCGGAAAGCAGGTTCCCGGCTCCCAAAAAAAACTCAGCAACTCAGCCACTCAGTTACTCAGAGACTCTCTTACTAATATTTCAGCCATTTATACAACTCTTTCCAAGTCGGTTTTTTACCATACATCAGAATTCCGACGCGGTAAATTTTTGAGGCAAACCAAACCACCCCCATAAAAGTCCCGAAAAGAATCGTAATCGATAACACGATTTGCCACCACGGCACACCAAAAGGAATTCGCATCAGCATGACGATTGGCGACGTGAGCGGCACCATCGAAAAGACGGTGGCGATGTTGCCGTGAGGATCATTGATTACGGTAAAGAATCCGATGTAAACGCCTAAAATTAAAGGCATGATGATCGGCAAAAGGAATTGTTGTGAATCGGTTTCGTTATCGACAGCGGCACCAATGGCAGCATAGAATGAGCTGTAAAGGAAATAACCGCCAATGAAATAAAGTATAAAACAAATGATGATTGTGGCAATTGGTAAGTTCCATAATTCTCTCATGTACAATTGAACTGTCGACAATTGCTCTTGTGCTTGGTGCATCATTTCAGGTGGAACTTTGGCTGTTGGCGAGGCGTTGATTCCGAAAAAATAAGAAAATCCGAACATGAGCGCCAATCCAATAATAGCCCAAATTAAGAATTGTAAAATCCCCGCCAACGACGTACCGATGATTTTTCCCATCATGAGTTGAAAAGGCTTTACCGAGGAAATGATGATTTCGATAATTCGGTTCGTTTTTTCTTCGATGACGGAGCGCATGACCATGTTGCCGTAGATAATGATAAACATCATGATGAGATAACCGAAGGCGCCACCAATGGCAATTTTGATTTCGTTGAGTCCTTTGAGTGATTCTTCTCCGGTAGATTTCGCTACTTTGATATTGACATCCGCTTGTGCTTTTTGAATCGCTAAGGTGTCGAGTTTTGCTTTTTCGAAATTGAGTTTGGTGAGTTTTTTGGCAATAACCTCTTCGGTTTCGCCAAGAAAGGTAATACTTGGACTGTCATTAGAAAGGTATTGGATTTTGTCTTGGAGCAAATTATAATCACCCGCTTTTGGAATAAAAAGTAAGCCTTCGAAGCTTTCGGAAACCAAACTGTCTTGTAACACCTTCATGTCGACGTTGGACATATTTAGGTAATGAAATTCTTCCGAGTTTTTAAATTCATTGACAAAAATACCGGTCTCATCGTGGATGGCGATTTGCTTCACATCGGCTTTTAGTGAACCTAAATAACCAACGAATGCGGCGATACCAACAAATAGCAATGGACTCAAGAACGTCATTACAATGAACGACTTGTTGCGCACTTTGGCAATGAATTCTCTTTTTATAATTAGGGAAATGATGCTCATAAATTGGGAAATTATCTAATTTGAAATGCTAAATTCCACACGGTCAAGATTGGAATTTGGATTTTTTATTGTCTTTTATTATCTGTTACGGTTTGGATGAAAATATCATTGACGCTTGGGATTTTCTCCATAAAATGCGTGACTTGTCCGCGTTGTGTTAAAATGTGAAGTAGCTCATTTGGCGTGGCGCTGCCCAATTCAACTTTAAGTTTGAGTTCGTCATTGAGCGATTTAAAATCGGTTTGACCAACGGTAAATTTTTGAGTGATATCGTACATTAATCCTTCTACATTGTCCGTAAGAATGCCGACCTCAAAACTGTTGGTACGGTATTGTTTCTTGACATCGGTCAGTTTCCCTTCGATGAGTTTATTGGATTG
>JBIKRP010000282.1:0-3626 GCA_044349145.1 Flavobacterium sp. | reverse complement strand
CAAGTCTCATTGGGATTCAAAAATCTTTGGGAGCCAAGAACAAGTTTATTTTATTTCAATTTTTGTTCGAATCGATTATTTTGTCGCTAATTGGAGGTGTTTTCGGATTACTTCTCGTGTGGATTATCTCTATCGTTCTGACTAAAACACTCGAATTTGAATTTATATTAGGTTTTTGGAATGTCGTTCTGGGAACAGGATTGTCGGCATTTATTGGTCTTCTATCTGGAATTCTTCCTGCAATTTCAGCTTCACGCTTGGATCCAGTGGAGGCGATTCGAACTGGAATGTAATAAAAAAAAGTCCCGATAATTATCGGGACTTTTTTTATCGTATTTCGTTATTCTCGATCAAATCAATAAACAAATTGATTTTGTCTTTCAATTCTTTTCGAGGCGTAATAAAATCTAAGAATCCATGTTCTAAAACAAATTCTGCAGTTTGAAATCCTTCAGGCAGATCTTTTCCCGTCGTGTCTTTTACCACACGTGGTCCTGCAAAACCAATCAATGCACCAGGTTCTGAAATGTTTACATCTCCCAACATAGCGTAAGAGGCTGTTGTTCCTCCTGTTGTTGGATCTGTACACAAGGAAATATATGGAATCCCCGCTTCTGCCAACTGCGCCAATTTTGCCGAGGTTTTTGCCAATTGCATTAATGAATAAGCGGCCTCCATCATTCGTGCGCCACCCGATTTAGAAATCATTACAAATGGAATTTTGTTTTTGATAGAATGATCAATTCCTCTTGCTATTTTTTCACCAACAACTGCTCCCATTGACCCGCCGATAAAGGCAAAGTCCATACAGCAAACCACAAGGTCTTTCCCCTTTGATTTACCTACCGCAGTTCGAACGGCATCTTTTAGATTTGTTTTCTCCATCACTTCTTTCAAACGGTCAGAATATTTCTTCGTGTCTTCAAAATGCAAAGGGTCTTTAGAGGTCATCTTAGCATCTAGTTCTTTAAACTCATTGTTATCGAACAAGATTTGAAAATACTCTACGCTTCCAATTCTAACATGAAAACCATCTTCTGGACTTACCCATAGATTTCGTTCTAACTCATCTGCATCGATAATTTTTCCTGTTGGAGATTTATACCATAAGCCTTTAGGGACATCCTTTTTGTCTTCCGTTGCAGTGGTAATTCCTTTTTCTGTTCTTTTAAACCAAGCCATATCTTTTTAATTGATAATTGATAATTGACAACTATTAATTATCAATTATCAATTGTTAATTGTTAATTATAAAGTGTTTACATTGTTCAAATCAGCAAAAGCTTGTTCTAATCTCTTATTGAACGTTATTTCGCCTTCGCGAACCCACTTTCTTGGGTCGTAGTGTTTTTTGTTTGGGGAGTCTGGTCCGTCTGGACTTCCGATTTGCGTTCTTAAATATTCGATATTATTCACCATATAATCGCGAATTCCCTCGGTAAAAGCAAATTGTAAATCAGTGTCGATGTTCATTTTGATGACGCCATAGCTTATTCCCTCTCTAATTTCCTCCAGCGTGGATCCAGATCCACCATGAAAAACAAAATCAACCGGATTATGACCTGTGTTGAATTTGTTCTGAACATAATCTTGTGAATTTTTAAGAATCTTTGGAGTTAATTTTACGTTTCCTGGTTTGTAAACACCATGTACATTTCCAAAGGCCGCAGCAATTGTAAAACGTGGACTTACTTTCATTAATTCCTCATAGGCATAAGCAACTTCGTCAGGTTGTGTATACAGTTTTGAGCTGTCTACATCTGAATTGTCAACGCCATCCTCTTCACCACCTGTAATTCCTAATTCTATTTCTAAGGTCATTCCCATCTTGCTCATTCGCTTCAAATACTGCGCACAAATTTCGATGTTTTCATGAAGTGGTTCTTCTGATAAATCAATCATGTGCGAACTATATAAAGGCTTTCCTGTTTCGGCGAAGTGTTTTTCGCTAGCGTCTAACAGACCATCTAACCAAGGCAATAATTTCTTTGCGCAATGGTCGGTATGCAAAATTACAGTAGCTCCGTATGCTTCTGCTAAAGTATGAATGTGTTTCGCACCGGCGATACCGCCAGCAATAGCAGCTTTTTCATTCGCATTTGACAATCCTTTTCCAGCATTAAAAGCCGCGCCACCATTAGAAAATTGAATGATTACTGGAGCTTTTAGTTTTGCTGCAGTTTCTAAGACACCGTTTATGGTACTTGAACCTGTCACGTTTACAGCAGGCAAAGCAAATCCCTTTTCTTTTGCGTACTTGAATATTTCTTGAACTTGATCGCCAGTGGCAACGCCAGGTTTTATGCTATGAGCCATAAGTGTTTGTTTTAAAGTTAAGGACTACAAAAATAATAATTTATAAATTTAGAATGGATAGTTTATTCCAATATTTACGACCGAATTTCCAAAATTATAGTCTCTGAACCATTTCTTATTAGAGGTGTCAGATGGATTGAAAGTCTTAAACCCAAAGTCTAGCCGCAAAACAAAGAAACTTAAGTCATATCGTAATCCAAATCCTGAACCGACCGCAGTGTCTTTCAAGGATTCTATTCCACTAAAGACTGCTTCTTCCGCCTCTATATTGTCGAATATATTCCAAATGTTACCGGTGTCAATAAATAAGGCACCATTAAATTTTGAGAAAAAATTAAACCGGAATTCAGCACTAACCGCAATTTTAAAGTTAGCTTCATTAAAGTCTCTTCGTGCTGAAGTTCTACCCGGACCAAGCGAGTAGGATTGCCATGCTCTATTATCATTGGATCCGCCAGAAAAATAACTTCGGGAAAAAGGAACGCTTTCTGAATTACCGTAAGGAACCGCGATTCCGACAAAACTCCGAAACGCGAGCACTTTTTTCTTTTTTAGATCCCAATGCTTGATATACTCAAGTTCGGTCTTATAATACTGCGAGTAAGCTACTTCAAAGATTGTTTTACTGGCATCTTGAGATCCTGTCTGCTTGGAAATGTTTGCTAATAAGGACAGGAAATTTCCAGCAGATTCTAGTTTTGATCTAAAAATATGAAAACTCTCATCATTGATGTCCTTTTTTGTCGATTTTGAAACAGAAAAGCTGGAAGCAAAAATTAAGTTGTTTTCCGTAAGCCGAATTGCGCGTTCTGCAACACTCCTTACGGACTTCAAGTCGTCACTATTTAAAGTAATCACATTATTTGTAACATCACCAAGAAAACCTTCAATCCCTGTATTCACAATCAGATTATTATTTTGATCGAAGTAACTAGGATTGGCATTGTATTGTTTCGCTAAATCATTGAGTAGATCGTAAGAAGACTTGTAGATATTAAAATAATTATCTGGATTTAGATTTTTTACATATTGAATATTGAATAAGTCAAATCGAAGCGATGTGTTTCGATTGTGTGTCCAATTATAAGTCATTGCACCTGTGAAATTCTCTTTGTCTAAACCAATATTTTGCTGTTTCGAAAAACCCATTGTCACTGAAGTAGAAGGCAACATCCGTTTCGGTATGATTTTGTCTGCATTGAAAAACATAAAGATTCTAGGAAAATTTAACTTCAAATCAACCCCATAATCACTAACATTAAAAAACTGGTTGTTAGGATTGGCAAGATCTCTAGAGGACCCAATGTTTC
>JBIKRP010000281.1:0-3646 GCA_044349145.1 Flavobacterium sp. | reverse complement strand
ACTGGTGAAGCAATTCGATCCCAAAGATGAAAAATCATTAGCGTTGCGAACCCATTGCCAAACATCGGGTTGGAGTTTGACTGAACAAGACCCGTTCAATAATGTGGCACGTACCACGGTTGAAGCGATGGCGGCGGCTTTTGGAGGAACACAATCTTTGCATACCAATGCGCTCGATGAAGCAATCGCTTTGCCAACCGATTTTTCTGCGCGGATTGCCAGAAATACACAAATCTATTTGCAAGAAGAAACTAAGATTACCAAAACGGTCGATCCTTGGGCGGGCAGCTATTATGTAGAAAGTCTGACCAATGAAATTGCCCAAAACGCGTGGAAACTCATTGAAGAAGTTGAGGAATTAGGCGGCATGACCAAAGCCATCGAAGCAGGAATCCCAAAATTGCGTATAGAAGAAGCCGCGGCAAGAAAACAAGCGCGCATCGATAGCAATCAAGATGTAATCGTTGGAGTCAATCAATACCGTTTGGAAAAAGAAGATCCGTTACATATCTTAGACGTCGATAATCAAATGGTTCGCAAACAACAAATTGAACAATTACAACGAATTAAGGCCTCTCGAAATAAGGAGAAGGTACAAAAATCGTTACATCAATTGACGCTTTGCGCGAAAACTGGCAAAGGAAACTTACTCGAATTAGCTGTTGATGCAGCCAGAAGCAGAGCGACACTCGGCGAAATTAGCGATGCCTTAGAAACAGTCTTCGGAAGATACAAAGCACAAATTAAAACTTTTAGTGGCGTGTATAGTAAAGAAATAAAAGACGATAAGAGCTTCGAAAAAGCGAAACAATTGGCAGACGAATTTGCTGCGAAAGAAGGTCGACGTCCCAGAATTATGATTGCAAAAATGGGGCAAGATGGTCATGATCGTGGCGCAAAAGTCGTTGCAACTGGCTATGCCGATGTCGGTTTTGATGTTGACATTGGTCCGTTATTTCAAACGCCAGCAGAAGCTGCCAAACAAGCCGTAGAAAACGATGTCCATATACTCGGTGTTTCGTCATTAGCCGCTGGGCATAAAACTTTGGTTCCTCAAGTGATTGAAGAGCTCAAAAAATACGGCAGACAAGATATTATGGTTATTGTGGGTGGTGTGATTCCGGCACAAGATTATCAGTATTTGTTTGACGCGGGTGCTGTCGCTGTTTTTGGACCAGGAACAAAGATTAGTGAAGCGGCAATTTCAATTCTGGAAATACTATTAAATTAAGTTTATTTGATTGAACTATGAAGAATAAATTTGCACCTATTTCAATCGTTGTTTCTGTAGCGATGCTATTGACACTCGTCTTCTCTTGTGCCTCTGATAAGGATGAGTACGTTCCTATTGAAGTGAGTCCAGTGGTCGTTAATTTAGCAGAAGTTCCCTATGCAAATCTGTCGCAATACCAATTCTTTAAAGGTGAAATCAAAAACCAACAACCCTCCTACGGCGTAATTCCATACAAGCCGGCGAGCGAACTTTTTACAGATTATGCATTAAAAAACAGATTTGTTTGGTTACCTAACGGAACGAAGGCTACTTATACCAGTGACGCAGATATTTTAAAATTACCCGTTGGATCGGCATTGATAAAAACATTTTATTATAACAATGTTCAACCCTCCAATGCTACAAAAATTATCGAAACGAGAGTGATGATAAAAGTAACTGAGGAAAATGACGAAACTGATGGTTGGATTTTTGCAGAATATCTTTGGAATGCAGATCAAACAGATGCCACGCTGCAAACGCAAGGAAGCACGATAGCAATTTCTTGGATAGACCAAAATAGCACAACGCAAAATATAGATTATCAAATTCCTTCTACTAATCAATGTAAAACATGTCATGATAACAATGGCAAAAGTAGACCGATTGGAATTAAGCCACAGCATTTAAATACTGCATTTCCTTATCCGACAGGCACAAAAAATCAGCTTGCTAAATGGATTGAATTCGGATATTTAGAAGATAATTTACCACCATCTATAGTTTCTGCAGTCGATTATACAGACACTTCAAAGAGTTTGGATTTAAGAGTCCGCTCTTATTTGGATATCAATTGTGCGCACTGTCATCAAGAGGGCGGCAACGCGGAGTATATGCACACTATTAAAATGGCTTTTAATCAAACATCGCTTCCTTCAAATATGGGTGTTTGTGTTCCAGGAAATATTCAAGTACCTGGCATCGATCGCGGACTTATTGTAAGCCCGAATAACACTAATGAGTCCACTATTTTGTATTTATTAAGTACAAATTCACCCAATTTTAGAATGCCACGAATTGGAAGAACCATCGCACATCAAGAAGGAATTCAATTGGTGACGGAATGGATAAATTCGCTTCCGCCTTGCAACTAAAATCAATCGCTAAAATAGATTTGCACCTCGTTGAAATGTAATCATTACTTCATTTTTAATATTGAACTTAAAATCTATATATTCAGATTCAAAACTATTGTTGGGAATATCTAATGTGATTCGTCTTACTCTAAAAAATAACTGCATCGCTAAATGTATTACTAAAAAATGCAGAACTTATTTCTCAGTAAAGCAACCTTGATGAATAGATCGAAAAAACAGCGCTATTTGGTGTTTTTTTAATAAGAAAATATTTCATACTTTAGTTGCGGTAAAGTAAAATCCCCAGACACTTTCTATTTTCAAACCTGCTTTTTCTAATGTTTGCTAGAAAAGAAACCAATGAAACTAATCGGTTACAGTAAGGAAAAAAAAGAAAATTCATTTAGAGAACCGATTTATGCGGATGGCAAGGGCGTTCTTTATCGACACCAAGTCGACAACCGACACAATATTACAGCGTTTAAGACTTACGATTCTAATAACTCCGATTATTCCAAACTTTATCTTTCAAAGAAGTTTAGCGTAGGTTCTAAAGCGGCGATTGTATTTGTTGGAAAAGAGAATTACTTGCATTATGACGCAGCTCCAAACGCAATCGAAGAGGTTATTCATTATTTGAACGACCATAGCACCCTTTACAATGTCAATGGCATATTAGACCAAGCCATGTTACTTAAAAACCGAATATTTTCGGATCATTTTGTCGTTGATAATTTTGTGGTCAAGATGAGTCCAGATGACGACCAGATTGTTTTGTCTTTTGATTTTCCTTCCCCTAAAAAAGAAAATCTTTCAGAAAACGAAGACGATTATCCGAACAAAGAAGCAATCTCAACTCCAAGAGAAACTGCCAACAAAAAAGAAAAAGAAGCTATTTTTTCTAATGCAATTAAGCAATTAAATTCTGTTGACATGAACTTTGAACTAAAATTAAAGCTAAGAGCAGAAGAACGAAGAAGTAAATTAAAAACTTTTAACTATCAGTTCAAACTAAATCAAAACGCTACCAGAAGAAAAAAAAATATTGAATAAGTATTTTATTTCCTGCTATTTCTCAACAACAGCTTTACATTTTACAGAAAAAAAATATATTTGCATTCCGAAAATAAGCGGGATGTAGCGCAGCCAGGTAGCGTACTAGCATGGGGTGCTAGGGGTCGCTGGTTCGAATCCAGTCATCCCGACATTACATCAATAAGACCTTAAACCCAATAAATAAAAGGTTTAAGGTTTTTTTTATAACATTTGTAATAACAATAATATTTTAGTTTTTTAT
>JBIKRP010000026.1:0-12503 GCA_044349145.1 Flavobacterium sp. | reverse complement strand
ATATTCTCTTTATCGAATCGTTGCTTTCGCCAGGAAAAGGAACGATGACCATTACGGGTAACCTAGGCACGGTGATGAAAGAATCAGCCACGATTGCATTAGAATACATCAAAGCCAATGCATCGTTGCTGGGCTTAGATTCAGAAATGTTATCAAAATATAATATTCATTTACATGTTCCGGAAGGCGCCACTCCCAAAGATGGACCAAGTGCTGGTATCGCCATGCTGACATCATTGGTTTCCCTATTTACTCAAAAGAGAGTGAAGAAAAGTACCGCCATGACAGGAGAAATAACGTTGCGAGGAAAAGTGCTGCCAGTCGGCGGAATAAAGGAAAAAATATTAGCTGCCAAGCGCGCCAATATTAAAGAGATCATTATGTGCAGTGAAAACAAACAAGACGTGGATGAAATCAAGCCCGAATATATCGAAGGTTTGACTTTCCACTATGTCAAGGAAATGAGTGAGGTATTGAAGTTTGCACTCACTGATCAAAATGTGAAAAACGCTAAAAGATTATAATTTAAAAAACGGTTCATTTAATGAGCCGTTTTTTTATTAAAAATAATATCTTCGCATCTGCGTTATACTTTCATCAACAGCGTTGCTAAACATGATTCGAAATTTTCTTTTTGCTACTTTTTTTCTTGTTAATACCGCAATTTACTGCCAAGTTGGAGGTCAATCCGTATATCAATTTCTAAATTTAGTTACTTCCCCACGTCAGTCTGCGTTGGGCGGAAAGACTCTGACGATTTATGATCATGATGTCAATCAAGTTCATTTTAACCCAGCAACAGTCAATCAGGCGATGGATAATCATTTGTCTTTGAATTATGGTAATTACTTCGGTGAAGTGACCTATGGAACTGCCTCATACGCTTATACCTTCGACCGACGTTTGCAGACTTTTCAATGGGGTGTTAACTATGTTAATTATGGTAGTTTTGATGGATACGATGAAAATGGAACACCAACTTCTAGTTTTACAGGAAGTGATATAGCCATATCTTGCGCCTATTCCTATAATGTTCCGAATACAAATTGGCACATTGGAGCAAACGCAAAATTAATTAATTCATCGCTGGAAAGTTATAATTCTTATGGGGCAGCGATCGATTTAGGAACGCTATATGTCGATGAATTTAATGGAATCAATTACGCCTTTGTAATTCGAAATATTGGTACCCAAATAACCACTTACGCTGGTACGCAAGAAAAGTTACCACTTGAAGTGATGGCGGGGATTTCTCAACAACTCGACAATGTTCCGATTCGCTGGCACCTTACGTTAGAAAATTTGCAGCAGTGGAATGTGACATTTTCTAATCCGGCGCGCGCCGAGAATTCTATTGATGGGACATCCACGCCAGAAAAAACTTCCTTTTTTAATAATGCACTCCGACATGTTATATTTGGCGTGGAGCTTTTTCCTCAGAAGGGTTTTAATGTTCGTCTGGGTTATAATTTTAGAAGAGGTGAAGAGTTGCGATTGGTGGAACAAAGAAATTTCTCTGGAATTTCTCTTGGACTGGGATTAAAAATGGGTCGTCTTAAATTTGATTATTCTTACTCGCGTTATACTTTGGCAGCCAATACCAGTTTGTTTGGGTTAACGATTGATTTTAATGAACAGTAAGTGTAAGATTAAAATAGTTTCGTGACTTAGCGCCTTTGCGGCATTTGCATATGAAAAAAATTACCATTGCCATCGACGGATATTCTTCTACAGGGAAAAGCACTTTAGCTAAACAATTGGCTAAGCATTTGGGATATGTTTATGTTGATACCGGTGCCATGTATCGTGCGGTTACCTTCTTTGCAATGCAAAATGGCTATATTAACGCGGAGTTTTTTGATAAAGAAAGTCTAATTCACGCTTTACCCTATGTAAAATTGGAATTTCACTTCAATACGGACTTGGGTTTTGCAGAAATGTACCTGAACGGAACCAATGTCGAAGCTGAAATCCGAACTATTGAAGTCTCTAACTTCGTCAGCAAAATTGCAGAGGTTTCGGAAGTTCGCTCAAAATTAGTCGAGCAACAGCAGCACATGGGCGAGGGTAAAGGCATCGTGATGGATGGTCGCGATATTGGAACGGTCGTTTTTCCCAATGCAGAATTGAAAATTTTCATGACCGCAAGTCCAGAAACTCGCGCCCAACGTCGTTATGACGAATTACAAGCCAAAGGGCAAAACGTGCCTTATTCAGATGTGTTAAAGAATGTGCAGGAGCGCGATTATATCGACACACATCGGGAAGATTCTCCACTAGTGAAGGCAGAAGATGCTATCGAAATTGACAATTCTTATCTTAATCGAGAGGAGCAATTTGAAGCCGTTTTGGACTTAGTGGACGAGCTCATGAAAACGATGTAAATTTTTGCTTTTGTTGTATTTAATGTTAGATTTACATTCTATTTACATTAAAAACCAAAACCATAAAACGATAAAAGATGAGTATCAAGTTCAAATTGACAATAATGAGTTTTCTCCAGTTTTTTGTTTGGGGAGCGTGGTTAATTACCGTAGCCAATTATTGGTTCGGAACCAAACAATGGAGCGGAGCCGAATTTGGGGCTATTTTTTCTACATTAGGGTTGTCTTCGATCGTCATGCCAGCACTTACCGGAATCATTGCGGACAAATGGATGAATGCAGAAAAACTCTACGGTATTCTTCATATTCTCAGCGGAATTGCATTGCTTTATATTCCACAAGTTGATAATCCAACGACATTTTATTATGTGATTTTTGCGGCGATGATTTGCTATATGCCGACCATTTCTTTGTCAAATTCTGTGGCATATACGATACTAAAAAATAATAAATTCGATGTGGTGAAAGTGTTTCCACCCATTCGTGTTTGGGGAACGATTGGTTTTATTGTAGCCATGTGGATCACTAATCTTTCGGGCAATAAAGCATCGGCTAATATGTTTTATTTGTCTGCGATTGCGGCTTTTGTATTGGGTGTTTATTCTTTTACATTGCCGAAATGCCCACCGCAAAAATTGATTTCTCATGATGCTTCAATAATGGAGAAATTGGGATTAACGGCTTTCAAACTCTTTGGAACTTATAAAATGGCGTTGTTCTTTTTGTTTTCGATGTTTTTAGGTGCCGCTTTGCAATTGACCAACATGTACGGCGATGTTTATTTGTCGGAATTTGCCAAAGTTCCAGAATACGCTGATTCGTTTGTGGTAAAATATTCTACCATCATCATGTCGATTTCACAGATTTCAGAAACCCTATTTATTTTGGCGATTCCATTTTTCTTAAAGCGGTTTGGTATCAAACAAGTGATGCTCATTTCGATGCTGGCGTGGGTACTGAGATTCGCGCTTTTTGCCTATGGAAATCCGGTAGATGGTTTGTGGATGATCATCATGTCGTGCGTTGTTTACGGCATGGCATTCGACTTCTTTAATATTTCTGGTTCCTTATTCGTTGAAACTACTACTGATTCTAACATTCGTTCCTCTGCACAAGGTTTGTTTATGATGATGTCAAACGGATTCGGGGCGTTCTTCGGAGGATTGTTTAGCGGAATGATTATCGATACTTATTTTACGCACAACGGACAACGCGATTGGCATAACATCTGGTTGACTTTTGCAGGTTATGCTTTGGTGATTGCAGTGGCGTTTGCAGTATTGTTTAAGCATAAGCATGATCTGAAAGCGGTTGAAAATGTAAGTCATTAAGATATTGTACAGTTTTGTAGCCACGAATTCACGAATTAAAAACTAAATAATTCGCGAATTCGTGGCTTACTTTTTTAAACGAATAATGAATTTTTAGTCAATTGCCCTAGCCCCGATAGCAGCGGTTATCCTTTTTTGTTTTTAGTAAAAAAAGCACCTCGACTGCGCTCGGTGTGACAAAAAACAAAAAAGATTGAAGCGTATAGCGGGAATAGCTCCTGATCAACAGTCTTGACTCTTGACTCTTGCTTCTTTTTCCTCAAATTTCTACACCTAAAAGTTTGCATTTCAAAAAAATAGCCTTACTTTTGCACACCTTTTGGCGGAGAAGTGTTTCTAAAGGGAATTAACAAAAAAATCAAACAACTTCTGTTTTCTTATCCGCGCTAAGAAATTCAAAGAGAGCAGAATACAAATTATTTATCAGCATGTCTGAATTATTAAAATCACAAACGGAGTTTTTAGAAAATTTCAACTGGCACAATTTCCAAGAAGGTATTGATGCTGTAGACGAGAAAAACCTACAAGAATTTGAAGAATTGGTATCGAAAACTTTTATCGATACGGATCAAGAAGAGGTAGTAGTAGGAGTTGTAGTTCGTATTACGGACCGTGACGTTATCGTTGACATCAACGCGAAATCAGAAGGTGTTATTTCTTTGAACGAATTCCGTTACAATCCAGCCTTGAAAGTTGGAGACAAAGTAGAAGTATTAATTGATGTTCGTGAGGACAAAACAGGTCAATTGGTATTATCTCACAGAAAAGCAAGAACAATTAAATCATGGGATCGCGTTATTTCTGCGAATGAAACAGGAGAAATCGTTAATGGTTTCGTGAAATGCAGAACTAAAGGCGGTATGATCGTAGACGTTTTCGGAATCGAGGCGTTCTTACCAGGTTCACAAATTGATGTGAAACCAATCCGTGATTACGATGTATACGTAAACAAAATGATGGAATTCAAAGTGGTGAAAATCAACCACGAATTCAAAAACGTTGTAGTATCTCACAAAGCGCTTATCGAAGCGGATATTGAAGTACAGAAAAAAGAAATCATCGGTCAATTGCAAAAAGGACAAGTATTAGAAGGTGTTGTTAAGAACATTACTTCTTATGGTGTCTTTATTGACTTAGGTGGTGTTGACGGATTAATTCACATTACCGATTTATCTTGGAGCAGAATCAATCACCCAAGTGAAGTATTGGAATTAGACCAAAAATTAAATGTGGTTATTCTTGATTTCGATGATGAGAAAACAAGAATCCAATTAGGATTGAAACAATTGAACGCACACCCATGGGATGCTCTTGATGCTAAATTAGCAGTAGGAGACAAAGTGAAAGGTAAAGTAGTAGTCATCGCTGATTACGGTGCATTTATCGAAGTAGCTGAAGGTGTTGAAGGTTTGATTCACGTTTCTGAAATGTCATGGTCTACGCACTTGCGTTCGGCTCAAGATTTCGTAAAAGTAGGTGATGTTGTGGAAGCGCAAATCCTTACTTTAGATCGCGATGACCGTAAAATGTCATTGGGTATCAAACAATTGTCACAAGATCCTTGGACAGACATTACAGCGAAATATCCTGTAGGTTCTAAGCATACTGGTATCGTTCGTAACTTTACTAACTTCGGAATTTTCGTAGAATTGGAAGAAGGAATCGACGGATTGATTTACATTTCTGACTTGTCATGGACTAAGAAAATCAAACACCCATCTGAATTCGTAAACGTTGGTGAAAAACTAGACGTTGTTGTTTTAGAATTGGATGTTGAAGGACGTAAATTATCTTTAGGTCACAAACAAACGACTGCTAATCCATGGGATCAGTATGAGGATTCTTTCGCAGTAGGAACGGTTCACACCGGAACTATTTCTGAAATCGTTGACAAAGGAGCTACTGTTGAATTTGGTGATGATATCGTTGCTTTCATTCCTACACGTCACTTAGAAAAAGAAGACGGTAAGAAATTGAAAAAAGGCGATGAAGCTGAATTCAAAGTAATCGAGTTCAACAAAGAATTCAAAAGAGTCGTTGCTTCTCACACAGCAATCTTCCGTGAAGAAGAAGAGAAAAATGTGAAAGCAGTAACTGAAAGTACAAGCAACGCTACTAATGCGCCAGCTGCTACTTTAGGAGACAATAATGACATTCTTGCTGGTTTGAAAGCGAAAATGGAAAAAAGCGAGAAAAAGAAATAATTTTTCTGCTGCAGATATAAAAGCCTCGAAGTGATTCGGGGCTTTTTTTGTTTTACCGCGAAATTTTTACTGCTAAATTTTACCGCAAGGAGCGCAAAGTTTGTCGCAAAGGACACGAAAGGTGTTTAAAAATAGTTGCTTAGCGAACTTAGCGTAGACCATTGCGAACTTCGCGGTTAAAAACCTAAATCCCCAAATAAGTACTCGGACTAATCGCCAACAATTCTTTCTTAATCGCTTTTGAAACCTCTAAAGTGTCGATGAAGTCATGAATTGCTTTTTTGTCGATGGTGGTGTTGGTGCGCGTCAAACCTTTTAAAGCTTCATAAGGATTCGGATAACCTTCGCGACGCAAAATCGTTTGAATGGCTTCGGCAACCACTGCCCAATTCTTGTCTAAATCTTCCGCAATTTTGGCTTTGTTTAATAGCAGTTTGTCTAAACCTTTCAAAGTAGATTCAAAAGCAATCAACGTATGTCCAAACGGAACACCAATGTTTCTCAAAACTGTACTGTCAGTCAAATCGCGTTGTAATCGAGATAAAGGCAATTTTGCTGAAAGATGTTCAAAAATAGCATTGGCCATTCCCAAATTTCCTTCCGAATTTTCAAAGTCGATTGGATTCACTTTATGTGGCATCGCCGATGAACCAATCTCTCCAGCTTTGATTTTTTGTTTAAAATAATCCATCGATACGTACGTCCAAATGTCACGATCTAAGTCGATGATGATGGTGTTGATTCGCTTTAACGCATCGAAAAACGCCGCGAAATGATCATAATGTTCTATTTGCGTCGTTGGAAAAGAATGATGTAAACCTAAAGTACTTTCGACAAAATTATTCCCAAACTTGCGCCAATCCACTTCCGGATAAGCCACATGATGCGCATTGTAATTGCCAGTGGCGCCACCAAATTTAGCAGCAAAAGGCACATTGAATAACAATCGCATTTGCTCTTCCAAACGCTCGACAAAAACGGCAATTTCTTTTCCGAGTCGAGTAGGAGAGGCCGGCTGCCCGTGGGTTCTGGCCAAAAGTGGAATGTCACTCCATTCGTCACTTAAGTCTTTTAGTTTGCTTACCAACGCAATGAGCGACTTCAAATAAACTTCCTGAAAAGCCTCTTTAGTCGATAATGGAATCGCAGTGTTATTGATATCTTGCGAAGTCAATCCAAAATGGATAAACTCTTTATAGGCTGATAACCCCAACGCATCGAATTTGTCTTTGATAAAATACTCTACTGCTTTAACGTCGTGGTTGGTGATTTTCTCTGTTTCTTTGATGACTTGAGCGTCTTCGCTTTTGAAGTTTAAATACAAATTTCGCAGCGACTCAAAAACACCCACTTGAATTCCTTTGAGCTGAGGTAATGGCAATTCACAAAGTGCAATAAAATACTCCACTTCCACCAAAACGCGGTATTTGATTAAGGCTTCTTCGGAAAAATAGGCAGAAAGTGCTTGTGTCTTGCTTCTGTATCGTCCGTCAATTGGGGAAACAGAGTTGAGTTCATGTAAAGGATTCATGGCAGTAGTGTTGTTGTTTTTGAAAGCCCAAAGATAACGAGAAATATCCGGAATTGAATTTTAGATTTTTAATTTTTAAGGAGCTGGTTCCCGCTGTTCGCTATATCTTTTCCTGGCTAAAGGAACCAGCAAAAGGATGCCGCTGCCATCGGGGCTAGGGCCGCAGTTTTCAAAAGACCGTCCACCAATTGAAGATTGATGTCAGCCCAAGCCAACCAACCAACAACCTAGAACGTACAACCTACATCTTACAACTTACAACCATCAACTCACAACAATTTCCTCAACTCTTTCGCCACGATTCTCATTCCGTTAGACCCCGTCTTAGCAATAATTTTAAGATTACTCGGCGCATTCGAGATTGTCGCTGGATGCGGATCGATATAGTATATCGGAATATTGCTTTTCGTGTAATGGAGCAAACCAGCAGCCGGATAGACTTGCAAAGAAGTGCCAATTACAATCAAAATTTCTGCTTTTTGAACCAGCGAAATGGCGGCATCGAGTGCGGGAACCGCTTCGCCAAACCAGACAATATGTGGTCGAAATTGGTAACCATCTGGATCAACATCGCCCCATTTTAAATCATGCTGCCAGTTGATGATGTGGTTTTCATTTGCGGTCGACCGCACTTTAAACAGTTCGCCGTGCAAGTGTAAAACGTTCGAGCTTCCGGCTTGTTCGTGGAGATTGTCTACATTTTGGGTAATGATATGCACGTCGAAATCATTTTCCAGTTCTGCTAAAATCTGATGCCCTTGGTTGGGTTTGACTTCATGCAATTGTCTTCGGCGTTGGTTGTAGAAATCGAGCACCAATTCGGGATTCCGTTGAAAGCCTTCGGGTGTGGCGACATCCATGACGTTGTGGCCTTCCCAAAGTCCGTCGCTATCGCGGAAGGTTTTGATGCCGCTCTCTGCGGAGATGCCGGCGCCTGAGAGGATGACGAGTTTCTTTTTTATAGCCACGAATGCACGAATTAATTATTTACAAAGTATATAAAATTAGTGAATTCGTGGCGAATCATTTATTTTTGGCAAAATTATTTACGCATGACCAACCTCGCATATCTAGAATACCTCGAAGGATTTTTAACGGAAAGTCGTAAAGCCAAATTCCTGAAGGTTTTGGCAACTCGCACCAATCACTTTACCGTGGCGATTGAAGATGTTTTTCAACTGCACAATACCAGTGCGGTGATGCGGAGTTGTGAGGTTTTTGGCATTCAACAATTGAACGTTGTGGAAGAAAAATTTGGGAAGAGCATCGACAAAGAAATTGCGATGGGCGCACAGAAATGGGTGGATGTGAATCGGTTTGAGAGTATTTCGGATTGTATTGACAATTTAAAATCAAAAGGTTATCGCATTATTGCTACGACACCACATGAAAATGATTGTTTGTTGGATGATTTTGATATTTCGCAACCAGCGGCTTTGTTTTTTGGTACGGAGCGCGATGGACTTTCAAAAGAAGTTTTGGATCAAGCCGATGGGTTTTTGAAAATTCCGATGGTGGGTTTTACAGAGAGTTTGAATATCTCGGTTTCGGCGGCGATTATCATTCAGAACTTGATGAGCAGATTGCACAAATCCGATATTCAATGGCAATTGAGCGACGATGAGATTTTAGAAAAGCGATTGGATTGGGCTCGAAAATCGATTAAAGATATTAAGAGAATTGAAGCGCGGTATTTTGAGGGGAGAGTTGTTGAGTAAGTGAGTGGCTGAGTGCCTGAGTTTGTTCTTGGTTACCGGAAACCCTAGCCCCGATTGCAGCGGTTATCCTTTTGTGCTGAGCAAATGCCCCTCGACTGCGCTCGGGGTGACAGGCACAAAAGATAATAGCGGAAAGCGGGAAACAGCTTCTATAAAAAACTTAGTAACTCAGTTACTTCTTCTTCAACACTTTATAATCTTCGTAACAGCCGCTAATAGCATCCATGATTTGAAGATCGTTCGCCGTTTTGATAAAGGATTCGGAGTAGTTGCAATGATCTAAGATTTCAGCAATTTCCTTTTTGTCGATTCCCAAAAGCACTGCGAGCGTTTCTCGATCAAATTTAGATTCTAGCAGATTGCGCACGGTTTCATCTTTCTTGATTTGCTTTAGCCGCTTCAGTTCTGTACCTTTTTTTCCGAAAAAATTATATAATTTATCGGCAGGATTAAACATCGAACCCAAGATATTCCCAAACGCATTCGGAGCATATTCGCCCGCTTCGTAACCTTGCGGCAATCCTGAAATGCTGTAGCGGTAGTTGCTTGGATTTGGAATTAGTTTAGAATCGACTTCCAAATAACCCGTCAAATAATAAGGTTGAATGATAATTTCTTCTAAGGCAATTGCCTTTTCCGTCATTTGAATTTTGGTGGTTTTGTTTTTGATCCAGTCGTTGGTGACTCTAATTTTTAACGATTGATACCCAATGTACGAAAGCAGTAAAGTATCACTGACACTCACACTAATTTCGAAATAACCTTTATCATCGGAAACCGAACCGACCACTTTGTTGAGGTTGATGATGTTTACGGACGAGATGGGAAGATTGGTATTGTCGTTGAAAATAGTACCAGAAACTTTAGAGATTTCTTCTTGTCCTTGAGAAAAAGAAAGTAGTGACTGCAGGAAAAAAAGAAAGACTACAAGATATCGCATAAGGGATTTTAAAGGTTTAAAAGTAGTAAAACGCCCCGTGATATTTTGTAGTCTTTGTTATTATTATAAGAAAATTAACAAAAAGAATTAGCTCTTTCTTGGTCTTCTTTCTCTAGGTGTGTCTGAAGAACCTTCTGAACGTCTTGGCGCTCTTTCAGAAAATCCGCCTGGTCTAGGTGCATCTGAACGTCTAGGAGCGCGTTCGGATGAAAAACCACCTTCTCTTTTTGGAGCTGATGAACTTCTTCCGCCAAATCCACCTTCACGAGGTGCTCGGTCAGAAAACCCACCTTCTTTTCTTGGTCCAAAGCCACCGCTTCTCGGCGCTGAACTTCTATCGCTTCGGAAACCGCCGCCACCAGAACTTCTTCCGCCACCAAAGCTTTTTCTTTCACCGCCGAAACCACCACCAGAACTTCTTCCGTTGTGATCACGTCTTCCGCCACCGTCATTTTTAGAAATTTCTACGTTGATGCGACGACCTTCTAAAGTAACGTTGTTTAAAACATCCATGACTTTATCGGTAAATTCAGGGTCCGTATTAAAGAAAGAGAATCCTTCTTTAACATCCACTTTATATACATCATCACGACCTAAGTCTAAGGTTTCTTTTAGATAATCTTTCAACGTCATCCAATCGAAATTATCTCTTGATCCAATGTTGACGAAATAACGCACTGCGCCTCCGTTATTAGATTCTCTAGGTTCACGATCGTCTCTTTCACGACGTTCGTTTCCAGAAGATTGTGAAGACAAATCACGTGTCTTTTTGTAATAATTGATGAATCGATTGAATTCGACAGATACCATTTTTTTGATTAATTCTTCTTTCGATAAACCTTCCAAAACATTGTTGATGGCTGGAAGATAGTTGTCTATTTCGTGATCAACTTCGGTATCTTTAATCTTATTGGCTAAGTGCAATAATTGAATTTCGCAGATTTCAATTCCAGATGGAATTGTTTTCTCTTCAAATTTTTGTTTGATGATTCTTTCGATTGCTGAAATCTTGCGTATTTCACTTTTGGTCACAATCACAATCGACGTTCCTAATTTTCCCGCACGACCAGTTCGGCCTGAACGGTGGTTGTAGGTTTCGATTTCGTCTGGCAATTGATAATTGACAACGTGTGTAATGTTATCAACGTCAATTCCACGCGCAGCAACGTCAGTAGCTACTAGCATTTGAATTTGTCTTCCACGGAAAGATTTCATTACCGAATCACGTTGTGCTTGGGATAAATCTCCGTGCAAAGCCGCAGCGTTGTAACCGTCTTCGATTAGTTTTTCAGCGACTTGTTGCGTATCTCTTTTGGTTCTACAAAACACTACTGAGAAAATGTCTGGATTTGCATCTGCTAATCTTTTCAACGCTTCGTAACGATCTCTTGCATTTACTAAATAGAATTCATGCGAAACCGTTGCTGAACCAGAGTTCTTTGCACCGACAGTAATTTCCTGTGGATTTTCCATGAATTTTTTCGCGATACGTGCAACTTCTTGTGGCATCGTCGCTGAAAACAACCATGTGCTTTTTTCTTCTGGAGTATCGGATAAGATCGAAACGATGTCTTCATAGAATCCCATGTTGAGCATTTCGTCTGCTTCGTCTAGTACGCAGTAATCGATGCCTTTGATATTAACCAAACCTCTGTTGATCATATCTTGCATTCTACCTGGAGTTGCCACAATAATTTGAGCGCCTCGTTTGATTTCTCTAGCTTGTTCAGTAATGCTCGCTCCACCATAGATGGCTACGACATTAATTCCTTTTTCGTATTTCGAATAGAGTTTAATCTCATTCGTAATTTGTAAGCAAAGCTCACGGGTTGGGGATAAAATTAACGCTTGCGTATTTCTATTGTTAGCATCAATTTTTTGGATCAGCGGAAAACCAAATGCAGCGGTTTTCCCAGTTCCTGTTTGGGCTAACGCTACTAAGTCTGTGTCTTGTTCCAATAGCATTGGAATCGCTTTTTCCTGTACTTCGGTCGGATTCTCAAATCCTAGATCGATAATCGCACGTTGTAGCGACTCACTCAATCCTAATTGTTCAAATTTGTTCATTATTTATTTTTAAATTCGGTGCAAAAGTAAGGCGAATAAACGAGATAATCTAATTGAAAAATGAGATTTAGCTTTTTATTAATTATTGAAAATCAACGACATAGGTAAAGTTGTCGGTTGTCAATTGTTAGTTGTCGGTTAAAGTATGTTGCAATTAGGAAGAATCATTATTCAATTTGAACAAAAAAAGTAGCCAAATTCTTCTTTATGCTGTGATTGATTGCAGCAATTCGATGAGCTGTTTTGTCGCTAATCCTCGGTGGCTAATCTGTCCTTTTTGTTCGAGCGTCATTTCTGCAAAGGTTTCTGAAAAATCATCGGGTTGAAA
>JBIKRP010000279.1:0-3686 GCA_044349145.1 Flavobacterium sp. | reverse complement strand
CATATCACGACTTCTTCTTACTTCTTCTTTTCCAACAACAGGAACATTATTCTCTGCATGACAAGCGATAACGCAGGCGCCACAACCAGTACATGCGTTTAAGTCGATTGATAAATTAAAATGATGTCCAACAGAACGATCAAAAGGTGTCCACAAATCTACAGATGTAGCAGCAACTTCTTTATGATCTAAAGATACTTTAGGAACTTCATTCCACTCTGCCGCATCTTTTGTATTAAATATCTCTAAGGTCGTTTCTTTAATAATATCGCCACGACCCATTAAAGTCTTTTGTGATTGAACACAAGCAAATTCATGCTCACCAGCAGCTTTCTTGATTGTCGCGGATTGAACATTATTAAAATTACTATACAAAGTATAAGCATTAACTCCTACTTGCATTGCTTCTTTTAAAGCTGCTTTCTTTCCATAACCGAAGGCCAAACCTAGTGTACCTAACGCTTGTCCAGGTTGAATAATAACTGGTACATTTTCAAGCGTTGCACCACCGACAGAAATTGTAGCATAACTTCCGTTCAAACCACCATCTGCCACATTATGATTCTCAAGGCCTAATTTTTCTGCATCCATTCTAGACACAGTAACATAATTATCCCAAGAAACTCGAGTGATTGGATCTGGAAACTCTTGCAACCAAGGATTGTTTGCTTGTTGTCCATCTCCTAAACCAGTCTTAGTATATAAAACCAATTCAAAACCATTGGCGTTCTTAGACTTTGCTAAAGTATTTGCTGCAGTTACATAATCAGCAGCACCTGCTGAAGCTGGAGCAGAAACCCCAACATAAATACCATCATGCAATACTTGATTCCATGAAGCACCTCCAATATTTGAAGCAGCATTTGCTCTTAAATAATCGTAATAAGACCCTGCATTTCCGTTCAAAGACATTAATACATCCTGAAATTGTTTGGTGTCAAACAGCGGACGAATCGTAGGTTGCGTAATTCCGTAGGAACCTTTCACAATAGATACGTCATTCCAAGACTCCAAGTAATGTGGTGCTGCAGCAGCGATTGAAGTTAATGATGCTGTTTCATCTTCTTTCAAAGAAAAAGACACCGACAAATTAACTTTCTTTAATGCGTTAGTAAACTCATTACTATTTGGCAAACTGTATACAGGATTAACTCCGCTCATTATTAGCGTGTGAACATTTCCTGCTTTCATATCAGCTAATAACTGAGACACTTTTGCATTTGATCCTTTTCTAATTTGTCTAGTTGCAGCAGTTGAAAATGCTTCGCTAGATAACGCCTGATTGATAGCTAAAACTAACAACTGAGCGTTCTTGTCTTCAATTCCACAAACTAATACACCTTTGCTTCCGGCAGCTTTTAATTGCTGAGCCGCTTTCATTACAGCATCTTCATTTTCAACTTTACCGGTCGCAACTGAAGCATTAGTAACTACATTATATATTTTTACAAGTGCTTGCTTTTGATTCGCAACACTCATTGGAATACGTTTATCAGCAGCCGCGCCAGACAAAGTCATATTGGCCTCCAATTGGAAATGGCGAGACATTTTGCCGTTTTTAGGAATTCTACCTTTCGCATATCCTGAATCGTAGCTTCCGCCTTGCCAATCACCAAGGAAATCAGCACCAACAGAGACAATTAAAGAAGCTTTTGAAAAATCATAATCCACTAGAGCTCTTTCTCCATAAACCGTTTCAAAAGCATCCAATGTTTCAGATGAGGAAACTGCATCGTATATAACATGCTTTCCATTTGGATTCTTAGCAAGAAATTCTCCAATCAATTTTTCAGTTGATGGGCTTGCCAACGTATTTGTCAATAATACTACTTGCTTCCCACTAGTTTTAGCAGCAGCAATACTAGAATTCAATTTTGAATCCACGTCCGCCCATGTTGCCGTTTTACCAGCAATTTTAGGTTGCTTCAAACGCATACTGTCATACATCGACAAAACCGACGCATGAATCCTTGCATTAGCAGCAAACTTTGCCCCTGGCATGGTATTGTTATCAATTTTTATCGGTCGACCTTCTCTTGTTTTTACTAATAAATTAGCAAAATCAAATCCGTCAAAAACAGAAGTCGCATAATAATCTGCTACACCTGGTATGATTTGCTCTGGTTGGAGCACATAAGGAATCGATTTGTGAACTGGACCTTCGCAAGCTGCTAATGTTGCCGCAGCAGTACTAAATCCAACGTACTTTAGGAAATCACGTCTTGATGTTGAAGAATTTGTAAGCGATTCTGCATCACTCAAAAACTCATTCGTTGGAATCTCTTCAACAAATTCGTTATTTCTAAGTGCCTCAACAATAGAACTATTTTCGTTTAGTTCCTCAACACTTTTCCAGTATTTTTTGTTTGATGACATATTATATATAAATAGTTAGCTTCTTAATAAATAGATTAATAGTGGCATTTACCGCATTCTAGACCTCCCATTTGAGCGGCAGTCAACTTGTCAACGCCGTACTTTTTAGAAAGTTCTTCGTGAATTTTTGTGTAGTAATCGTTACCTTCCATCTTAACGTCTGTTTTTCTGTGGCAATCAATACACCAACCCATAGTAAGCGGAGCGAATTGCTTTTGAATCTCGTAAGTTTGAACTGGACCGTGACATGTTTGGCATTCAATTCCAGCAACAGTGACGTGTTGAGAGTGATTGAAATAAACAAAATCTGGCAAATTGTGTATACGAACCCATTTCACAGGCTGTGTCTTGCCAGTATACTTTTGAGTAGTTTGATCCCAACCTACAGCCTTGTATAATTTTTGAATTTCACCGTCATAGAAAGCCTTAGAATGATCAGCTGTCGCGGTCGTATCTGAAACTTCAGAAATATTCTTGTGACAGTTCATACAAACATTCAAGGAAGGAATTCCTGCATTTTTACTTGTTCTTGCAGCAGAGTGACAATATTTACAATTGATACCATTGCTTCCTGCGTGAATTCTGTGTGAGTAATGTATAGGTTGAATAGGTTCATAGTCCTGATCAATACCAACCTGCATTAAGAAACCATAGACAAAATAACCACTTGCTAGAATTAAGAATACTGAAGTAACCAAAACCAAAAATTGATTTCTTGCGAAAGCCTTCCAAATAGGAATGGTTGGTTCTTCTTTTTCAAGTTCGATACCATTAGCTTTTGCTACTTTGGTAAGTACACTGTTTACCAAAAACAGCATCACGACAAGCATCAACATTACCAATGCTAAAGCACCTAAAATAACTTCATTCGAAATCCCACCTGTACCGGCTTGAGTTCCTGGAGGACCTGCAGTAGCGGTTGCTGCTACCGGCTCTGCTTTCGGCTCGGAAGTATAGGCGATAATATTATCAATATCTCCCTCTGAAAGTTGAGGGAAAGCCGTCATGACAGCCCCATTGTATTCAGTGCTGATTTTTACAGCCTGCGCGTCGCCAGATTTAATTAAGTCCGAGCTATTATGAATCCATTTGTAAAGCCAAGCTTTATCGTATTTTTGGGCAACACCTCTTAGGGCTGGACCAGTCATTTTCGCATCTAATTTGTGACAGGCTGCACAATTGGCATTGAACAACTCTTTTCCTTTTACAGGATCGGCACCACTAGTTGCGGCAGCTGGAGCAGCAGCCACATCAGCAACTGGAGCAACAGCCGGAGCGGCATTTTGCGCGATAGAACTTAAGGAGAATGT
>JBIKRP010000278.1:0-3691 GCA_044349145.1 Flavobacterium sp. | reverse complement strand
ATTGAAAAAAGATTTACACCATCAACCCGGAGGACGAAGAAGTTTCGATATCCAAATTAGATGAGAAAGATGACGCGGCGATAACTCCTTCAAAAATGCTGACCTTTTACAATACCGGATATAAATACACTTGGGATATTAAGCAAAATATCAAAGGACGACAAATTCAATATGTCAAATTGGTTCCAACCAGTGGGAAAGATCAACGAAAAGAAATTCTGTTAGGCATTGACATTCAAACCAAGAACATTTACAATTTGATAGAAGTTGGAAAGAATGGTAGCAAAACGACGCTCACGGTTAATTCTTTTAAAATCAACCAACCATTATCAAAAAATCAATTTACCTTTGACGCCAGTAAATATCCAAAATACTACATCAATAAGTTAGATTAATTGTAAGTGAAAATTCTCGATAGATACATTCTTAAATCCTTTATCACAACATTTGCGACTGTATTTGTTATCCTTTCTTTAATATTCATCCTTCAAACCGTTTGGCTCTTTATCTCTGAGTTAGCCGGGAAAGACTTAGATCTTATTCTAATTCTGAAATTTTTGCTGTTTAAAATGCCGAGCCTAGTTCCTTTGGTGCTTCCGCTTTCTGTATTGCTAGCCTCCATTATGACTTTTGGTGATCTGGCAGAGAATTATGAATTTGCTGCGATGAAATCCGCTGGTATTTCTTTACAACGAATTATGCGTTCCTTAACGCTTTTCATTGTACTTCTTAGTGGTGCGGCATTCTTTTTTGCCAACAATGTGATTCCCTATGCAGAATATAAATTTATTAATTTCAGAAAAGAGATTGCACAAGTAAAACCAGCGATGGCCATTGCAGAAGGGCAATTTAGTGAAGTGGGAAACTACAATATTAAGGTGGATAAAAAATCTGGCGAAAATGGCAATTTCCTAACAGGTGTCACCATTCACAAAAAAACAACCAATTTTGATGGAAGTAAGAATGTCATAAAATCAAAAACAGGAGAATTGGTCAGTAGTGAGAAATCAAGCATCTTGCAATTGATTCTAAAAGATGGTTACTACTATGAAGATCTCGTGCCAAAGAAATATGAAGACAGAAAGAAACTTCCTTTTGCAAAAAGTTCCTTCAAGAAATATGTCATTAATATTGATCTGACGAAATTAAATACTACGTCAGAGCAAGACATGAAAATCACCAATACAGACAAGATGCTCACGATGAAAGAATTACTTTATACGCTTGATTCTTTGAAGGTCAATTATAAAAAAGA
The DNA here is from genome assembly GCA_044349145.1 of Flavobacterium sp. Classification (GTDB taxonomy): domain Bacteria; phylum Bacteroidota; class Bacteroidia; order Flavobacteriales; family Flavobacteriaceae; genus Flavobacterium. Next base: position 2,436 of record JBIKRP010000278.1, on the reverse strand, counting down.
AGTAATCTCTATTTCAGACAATATGTACCAGCGCGCTGGAAATTCAAATCAAACTCCAAAAACCAAAGAAAGCAACGCAAGTTTATCACCCGATATCCTGTCCAAATTTTCTACAACCGAACAAGCGGGTATTTTAAACCTTGCCGGAAATTATGTGACAAGCAATACCTTTTCTATCGAAAGTTACCGATCTGGACTCAACGATAAGATAGAAACCATCAATGAGCACTGGATTGCCGTGTACGATAAATTTGTCATTTCGTTTGCTTGCTTGCTTATGTTTTTTATTGGAGCACCATTAGGAGCAATCATTCGAAAAGGTGGTTTGGGATTACCTATTGTTTTCGCGGTGACCATCTTTATTATCTTTCACTTTGTCAACACCTTTGGAAAAAAAGTGGCACAAGAAAATGAAATAAGCCCTTTCTTAGGCTGCTGGCTTTCCACCATGATCTTATTGCCGTTAGCTATTTTATTGACGTACAGAGCGACCAATGATATCGGCTTGGTGAATATGGATTTGATTATGACGCCCATTCATAAGTTTTTTAAAAAAGTATTTCCTTCAAACAATGAATAATATTATGGAAATTGAAAAAATAAAACTCAACACCATTGAGGAAGCCATTGAAGACATCCGTCAAGGGAAAGTTATTATTGTTGTTGACGATGAAGACCGAGAGAATGAAGGAGATTTTCTTGCAGCAGCAGAGATGGTGACCCCAGAGATGATCAATTTTATGGCGACACACGGCAGAGGACTAATTTGTGTGCCTTTGACCGAAAATCGCTGTAAAGAACTGGGATTACACGCCATGGTGAACAACAATACCGATCCGATGGAAACGGCGTTTACCGTTTCTGTAGATTTACGAGGCAATGGCGTAACAACCGGAATTTCTGCTTTAGACAGAGCCAAAACAGTACTGGCATTGACCAGCCCCAATACCAAACCCCATGACCTCGCGCGACCTGGACATATTTTTCCGTTAATTGCCAAGCAAGGTGGCGTATTACGACGCACCGGACATACCGAAGCCGCGATTGATTTTGCACGATTGGCGGGCTACAAATCCGCTGGACTCATCGTCGAAATCATGAACGAAGACGGCACGATGGCGAGATTACCGCAATTGGTAGATGTGGCTAAGAAATTCGATTTGAAATTGGTTTCTATTGAGGATTTAGTGGCGTACCGCATGCAGCACGACAGTTTGATTACAAAAAAAGAAGACTTTGATATCGAAACCCGATTTGGGAAATTCCGTTTGCGGGCTTATGAACAAACAACAAACAAACAAGTACATATTGCCCTAACCAAAGGCACATGGAATATAGGTGAACCCATCCTCACCCGCATCAATTCGACCTTAGTGAATAATGATATTCTGGGCACTTTAACGAATAATGCCGACAAGAAGCTGGACGACATGTTTCAATTGGTGCACGACGAAGGCAAAGGCGCGATTTTGTTTATCAACCAAGAAATGCAGACTTCCAATTTGTTGAACCGCATCGTGGAGTTGAAGACTCTGCAGTCGAAAGGAATTTTCAAAGCACCGCAAATTAAAATGGACAATAAGGATTTTGGAATTGGTGCTCAAATCCTACATGATATTGACATCTCTAAAATTCGATTGGTTTCAAACGCCGAGCACACCAAACGGGTTGGCATGATTGGATATGGGTTGGAGATTACAGAGTATGTGGGATATTAGTGGACACGGCTGCGCCTTTAGACACGCTGCGCTTTGTATTGTGGGACGGTAAGACTGTAGGACCTTAAGATTTTAAGATTTTTGGACTGTAGGACTTTAAGAGGGTAAGATTTTAGAACGGTAAGACTTTAAGACCGTAAGATTTGGTGTTGTGATTTGATATAAAACCGCGGTTGCGGTTTTTTTTGTTTATTGCAGGCACGGATTATAATTCTGCGCTATCGCGGTTGTTTAAATACTTAGACGGCACTTCTCCAATCTTCTCAGAAACTGTAGTTAAAAGCTTTAAAATCGTCTTTGTAATTTCATATGACGGCTCCATAGATGCTATCATTTGATGCTATCATTTGATACTATCATTTGATACTATTGCAGATAGGAATTGTTTCGGAATGCGCAACACTATTTCGCGTCACCGTCGATGCCAGCCATCGTGACGGCTGATAGAGATCATTTTTTCTATAACCGACAGAAAGATGTTCATTTAAAGAAAGGAACAACATATCTAAAAACGAGCCTTGAGTTGTGGTAAATTTGGAAATGAATTAGAAAGCTCAATTACGAAACCGGGCTTTTTAAATTTTAATATGCCCCCAATTTTCCCCGCTTTTAATTCTACTCACTTGCATTTCACTTATTCCAAATTGTTTGGCTAACATTTTTAAACGTGTTTTTCTGTTTGGATCGGATATTAATTTTTTGAGGTGCATGACTTTAG
>JBIKRP010000277.1:0-3711 GCA_044349145.1 Flavobacterium sp. | reverse complement strand
GTTTGGAGCTTTTTTTTTGCTTCCAAATCAAAGTCATTATTTAATCTTTATCTTTAACGAAAATTAGATTTATACCGATGTGATCTTGGATCTATGAAAAAAATCGTTGCCCTCAACACCTACTTTAAGCTCTTATTGCTTATTATCGGAACAAGTATACTGTTCCTTCTGCTGTATCTATCTCTTTACGTTTACACCATTCAACAAGAGAAGGAAGTATACAAAACAACCTATGATCAGTACAATAGTGAAGTTTCATCCTTGTTTGAATTGAATTCAAAAACCCATATCGCTACGATAAAAGACGTTACTTATTGGACTGAATTAGTTCGATTTATAGCTTCAAAAGACGAAAGTTGGTTTAAAGAAAATATTGTTAGGGAATTTGAGACCTACGAAGTCGATTACATTGGAATTTACGGGTTAGATCAGCAACTCATCAATAAAGTAACAACTTCCAATATCAGAACCACGGATTTTCTTCCTAAATCTGTTTTTGAAAAACTGTACAAGGACAAATTGATGCGTTTTTATATTCAAATTCCCGAGGGAGTTGTTGAGGTTTTTGGCGCAACCATTCATACTTCTGATGATCCTAAAAAAGTAAAAACCTTGCCGGCAGGATACTTTATTATGGCACGATTGATAAATCAGCCGTTTCTAGACAATCTAAATAGTATTAGTAATTCTAAAACAACTTTAGTTCCTGCTAGTATTTTGCCATCAGAAGATCTTGAGACAGTTATTATTTATAAGAAACTAGAGAATTGGCGGAAGGAAAATGTAGGTCAATTGGCTTTTGAACGTTCCTTTAATTTAGATTTTAAAAGCACAAAGAAAATACTGACCATTATCATTATTGCCTTTATCATCAATATATTGGTTTATTTGTATTTTTCAAGAAAATGGGTTTATTCTCCGCTTAGGATCATAACTAGAGTTTTAGAAACTGGTAATCAAGACGCGATTGATGAACTCAAAGCAGAGCCGGGCGAATTTGGATATATTGGGAATCTATTTGAAGAGAATAACAACCAACAAAAACAACTCGAAATATCTAAGAAGAAAGCAGAAGAAAGCGATCACTTGAAATCTTCTTTTTTGGCCAACTTGTCTCATGAAATCCGCACGCCAATGAATGCGATTGTCGGTTTTAGCGATTTGCTTAATGATAAGAAATTGAGTGATAATGACAAGAGTGAATATATCAAAATCATTCGAAACAGTGGCAGTAATTTAGTCTCGATCATCGAAGATTTGATTGAAATGTCAAAAATTGATGCGCAGCAGATTACGCCGAAAATGGACGGATTTGATCTCGAAAGTTGTTGTCAAGAATTGTATGAAGCTATTAAAGTAACGATTCCGAAAGAAAAGAAGGTAACGCTGCAATTGATCAAACCATCAAGCCCAATATCAAAGAAGATCCTAACGGATAAAACCAAACTGCGGCAGATTATTAGCAATTTGATTACCAATGCGATTAAATATACAGAGACAGGAACGGTAGCATTTGGATTTCGGATTGATGAAAAAAATCACAAGATTTTGTTTAACGTGAAAGATTCCGGTGTCGGAATTGATGAAAAAAATCTCAAGGTAATTTTTGATCGTTTCCGACGCGTTGAAGATGACTTTTCTGTAGAGTTGAGTGGTTTAGGTTTGGGTTTGGCAATCAGTAAAGCGTACGTCGAGATGCTTGGCGGAACGATTTCAGTGACTTCTAAAGTTGGAGAAGGTTCAACGTTTGAGTTTTCCATTCCGTTACAATATGACTTGAGCAAAGCAGAGGAGATTGTCTCTGAAACCACTATTGATTTGGAGGCCAATCACGATAAAATAATCTTGGTTGCAGAAGACGATAACATCAACTTCTTGCTTTTGAAAAAAATACTGCAACTGAGAAACTACACTATTATTAGGGCAGTCAACGGACAAGAAGCGGTAACTATTTGTTCAACCAATCCGGCGATTAACTTGGTGTTTATGGACATCAAAATGCCAATCATGGATGGTTACGCGGCTTTTGAGAAAATAAAAATGTTTTTACCTAATATGCCTATCATAGCGCAAACTGCGCATTCCTCAATAGAGGACAAAGAGCGTGTAATGCAGGCTGGATTTTCGGATTGTATTACGAAACCGCTCGACAAGGAAAAGATTTTTGCAGTGATTGATACTGTCTTTAAAATAAATAGTTAACAATTGTTAAGAACCTTTTGATTAGTATTTTTTTGATTCAGATTCCCCTTCGTTTTTTATAATAATTTTCAAAAGAATAAAAATAGCTTATTCATAAATATGACGAATTTAAAAAAGACTTATCCTAAAATATTACTCTTGATATTTTCATCGAGTGTTTTTTTTATTCTGCTTTATATTTCCCTTTTTTATTACACCAAACAAGCGGAATCGAAAGTGTATTTAAATTCAGCGCAACAGTTTGACAACGAGATTACTAAACTCGTCGAGCTTGATAACAAACCCATCAAGGTCGCTATTAATAATGATACCAACTGGGATGAATTTGTAGATTTCACCAAAACAAAAGACTCAATCTGGTACAACGAAACCATAGGTAATGAATTAAGCATTTATCATGCGGATTATTTAGGCACATATGATGTCGATTTTAATTTTATTATTCGTACGCCTTCAGCGAAAATGAAATCCAAAGACATCATTCCTAAAGAAGCAATGCTTCAATTGAAGCGTATGGGTTTTAGTAAATTTTACTTGAAAATACCTGAAGGATTTGTAGAAGTTAGTGGTGCTTCTATTCACCAATCCGATGATCCTTTGAAGAATAAAACAGCCCCGTTTGGTTATTTTTTCGTCGCTAGAATTCTGGATTCATCTTATGTGGATTATTTTCAAAAAGTGTCTGAATCGAAAGTGAAGTTCATCAACGCTGACCATAAAGCAATAGAAGGGAAGCACGCTATTTTTTCAGAATATTCTCTGAAGGACTATAATGGTAAGGTCATCGCTAACTTACTTTTTGAGCGAAAGTTTGATCCCTATTTTGATAATATGATGACCATTCTTTATCTGATCATCTTTGGCTTTGTATTGAACTTGATAATCAATATTTTCTATACTCGTAAATTGGTTTATTCTCCACTTGATATGATGACCAGAGTCTTAGAGACAGGCAATAAGAAGGCGATTAAGGAACTGAAAGCGACGACTGGCGAATTCAGCTACATTGGAAACCTTTTTGAGGAAAATGCAAATCAAAAAATCGAGTTGGTCAAGTCGAAGTTGAAAGCGGAAGAAGGGGAACGATTGAAAGCTTCTTTTTTGGCCAATTTGTCGCACGAGATTAGAACTCCGATGAACGCAATCAACGGTTTTACGGATTTGATTATCAATACAAAATTGAGCAAAGAGGAACAAAGTGAATATTTGAAAGTTATCGAAAAAAGCGGGAAAAATTTGGTGTCAATTATAGATGATTTGATTGAAATGTCGAAGATTGATTCCAATCAAATTCAACCCAACTACTCAGACGTCAATATTGAATCCTGTATCAGTGAATTGTATGAGACCATCAAAATCACCATTCCCAAAACAAAAAATATCGATTTCTTTATTATTCCTAATGATAAACCTGCCGAATTCAATATTGTAACGGATGAAGTTAAACTAAAACAGGTTATCGTCAATTTGGTAACCAATGCAATCAAATTTACAAGCGAAGGTCACGTT
>JBIKRP010000276.1:0-3721 GCA_044349145.1 Flavobacterium sp. | reverse complement strand
AAAAGTAATTGCTGGTGCGGCAAACAATCAGTTGGCCAATGAGCAAGTTCATGGAAAAATTCTTCAGGAAAGAGGGGTTTGCTATGCGCCAGATTTCCTAATTAACGCTGGTGGAATAATCAATGTTTACGGTGAAATTGTTGGATACGGAAAAGAGGAAGCTAGACGCAGAACAGAGAATATTTACGATACCACTTTAGAAATTTTTAGAGAAGCCGAATTGCAACAAATCACGACACATCAAGCGGCACTGTCTATCGCGGAAAAACGTATTGCACTTAGAAAAAAAGAAAACGCTAATAGGGTTTAGCATTTCAATAATATTACTATTTTTGCGGAGCGGAAGATTTTCTTTCGCTCCTTTTAATTTTATAAAGTTCTTACTAGGTGTTAAACAGACGTCACATTCGAATAAAAGTCATGCAATCGATCTTTGCGATGCATCAAAATGGTTCAGATAATATCGAAAAAGAGGAGAAATTTCTCTCCTATAGTATCGATAATATTCTCGATTTGTATCTTTTAATGCTTTCCACATTGATTGAAATTTCTAAAAAAGAGGTCAATCTTCTCGAGCAGGGAAAAAACAAGCACCTGGCAACTGCAGCGGATCGAAATGCCAACACCAAGTTTGTTGACAATGCGATTTTTAAGATTCTTTCCACAAATCATTCTGTGCTTCAAGCGATAGAAAATCGGAAGATTAACAATTGGACGATGAATGATGATTATATCATTTTGCTTTTGAAGGCAATCAAAGAAAGTGATTTATACAACCATTACATGCGAAATAGAACCAATACTTTTGAAGAAGATCAAGAGTTTATCGTTGCTCTATTTACGGACGTCATCGCAGCGAATGATAAGTTGTATGATTACTTGGAGGATTTCAAATTGACTTGGGTAGATGATATTCCCATGGTCAATACACAAATAGTAAAGCAATTGAAATCCCTTAAATCAATAGACGACAACAGTTTTTATGTGCCGAAATTGTATAAGGATACTGAAGACAAGGATTTCGTTTCCGATTTATTCCGCAAAACAATTCTTAACGAAAATGACTTGGCGAAAGAATATATTGATAAAACGCCTAATTGGGACACCGAGCGAATTGCCGAAATTGATACCATAATCCTAAAAATGGCGATTTGTGAATTCTTGAAATTTCCCTCTATACCAGTAAAAGTAACAATCAACGAATATTTAGAGATTGCTAAAGAATATTCAACGCCAAAGAGCAGTATTTTCATCAACGGAATCCTAGATAATTTGGTTAAAGAATTTCAAACCAACAATCGACTCACTAAAACTGGTAGAGGTTTGATGCAATAGCAGTTCATTATTATTAAAAAGTAAGTAAAATTTAATTTCAAATATTATGCAACAAGTACAACAATTTCTCCCTTTTATTTTAATGTTTGTGGTCATTTATTTCTTTATGATCAGACCTCAACAAAAAAGAGCAAAACAAGAAAAACAATTCGAAGCCGATTTGAAGGTCGGAGACAAAATAGTAACTAAAAGCGGAATTCACGGAAAGATTGCTGAATTAGCCGATACTACTATTGTGATCGAAACGATGTCGGGCAAACTAAAGATGGAGCGTTCTGCAATTTCTATGGAAATGAGTGCCGCCTTAGTGAAAAAGTAAGTGGATTGTAGTACAAAAAAAGACTAATTAAAAAAAGCCCCGAAAAGTGAGTCACTTTTCGGGGCTTTTTTTTGTTTCTATATTTCTGAAGTTTAAATTGCAATTGCTTCCTTTATATATCTCAATATCAATTCTTTATCAATTTGTTCTCTAGCCGTGAATCGCCATTGTCGCATCGACTTGGTGGTACCTTTTTGTGCGTTGATCAAAACTTTTTGAGGATCTTTCATTTTAACTCCTTTAAAAAACCAAATCGTAAAGGAATTTTTGAATCCAGGAATTCCGCTGATATTCTTATCATTAAACGTAAAGACTGGTCCGCCCCATCAAGTGGTTTCTTTGAGTCCAGATTCAGCAATGATGGAACGCAATTCTTCGAGTTCAACAGACCAAGAATTCACTTTATCCATAAAAAGCGAAGTTATTTATTTTTTCTTTTTTGCCTTTTTCTCTTTGCTTTTCTCTCGCGACGAAAAGTCGGTTGTCGCGGTAAGTTCCGCTATTCTAATAATCACATCAACGGCCTTTTGCATGCTTTCTACTGGAACATATTCGTACTTCCCGTGAAAGTTGTGTCCACCTGCAAAAATATTCGGGCAAGGCAAACCCATGTAGGACAATCGGCAACCATCTGTGCCACCACGAATTGGTTTGATGAGCGGTTTAATGCCCAAATCTTTCATTGCTTTTTCGGCTAAATCAACAATAAATTTAACTGGCTCGACCTTTTCTTTCATATTATAATACTGGTCTTTTATTTCCGTAATTACAATATCTTCTCCGAATTGCTTTGCAAACTTTTTGTTGAATTTCTTCGTAGCGCTGTGAATGAGTTCTTTACGTTTCTTAAATTTTTTCGCATCATGATCACGAATAATGATTTCTAAAGTCGTCTCTTCGATGCTTCCATTCAAATGATGCACGTGAAAAAAGCCTTCATAGCCTTTCGTTTCCTGCGGGGTTTCTCCTTTCGGGAGTTCATTAATAAAGTCGTTTGCAATGAGCATCGAATTGATCATTTTTCCTTTTGCATAACCCGGATGCACGCTTTTTCCTTTAAAAGTAATTTTAGCAGCTGCGGCGTTAAAGTTCTCATATTCCAATTCACCAACTTGACTACCATCCATCGTATAGGCCCAATCCGCACCGAATTGTTTTACATCAAATAAATCTGCGCCTCGACCAATTTCTTCGTCGGGTGTAAAACCTACGCGTATTTTTCCGTGTTTGATTTCAGGGTGTTGTTGTAAGTATTCCATCGCAGAAACAATCTCTGTGAGTCCGGCTTTATCATCCGCACCTAACAAGGTTAAGCCGTCAGTTGTAATTAGCGTTTGACCTTTGTAAAGCAATAAATCTTTAAAATAATTGGGAGATAATATGATATTTTCCTTTGCATTCAAGACAATATCTTTTCCGTCGTAATTCTCAATAATTTGCGGCTTGACATTCGCACCAGTGAAATCGGGTGTGGTATCGTAGTGCGAAACAAATCCGATTGTCGGAACTTCATGATCAACATTTGCGGGTAAAGTACCCATGACGTAACCATTTTTGTCAATGGTAACCTCCGTCAATCCAATAGCTTTCAGTTCTTCGACCAATTGTAAAGCTAATATTAATTGTTTTTTTGTACTTGGAGTCGATTTTGAATTGGGATCAGATTCTGTGTCGATGGTGACATAACTAATAAAACGGTCGATGAGATGTTGCATAAAGTATCGCTATTTTTGTTTGACTTGGTAAATATATAAATCCTTTTTCTTGAACCCTACAGATTATTTTTTTGAGAATTTCAATTTTAGTTCACAATGAGTTGGTAGTCACGTTACAAAAAAAAGACGAAATTATCTTACCTCTTCAATGCTGAAAACCAGTGTTTTACTTTCGCTTATTGCAACCATTTATTTTTCTTCAATACAAAACTATGAATGAATTGACCTAATCCATGATGTTTAATTAAGTAGAGAATTTTGGGAAAGAAACGATTGATTTCGTACGCGAGATTCATGGGTAAATTTTTCTTTGGTCGGGAAACGCGTACTGAAGATTCCCATCTTGTGTCCC
>JBIKRP010000275.1:0-3746 GCA_044349145.1 Flavobacterium sp. | reverse complement strand
TACAAGCGTTCAATGTTATTATTGTTCTTTAATTATTTGGAAATTGTTTTGGCATACGCCGTATTGTACTCCAACGGAAATCACCTGAACAAACCTTTTGTTCATTGGTTTGATTCCGTCTACTTTAGTATCGTAACCTCTTCCTCTATTGGTTATGGCGATTTCTATCCCGTGACGACCTATGGCAGATTTCTTGTCAGTACACAAGCCTTGCTGTTCTTGTTCTTCGTTGTTTTGTTCTTGAATTTTTTCTCAACGCAAATCAAAAGTAAAGGCTATTTTGACCACGAGAACAAAGAATAAACTTTGCGCCTTTGCGTCTTTGCGAGAGCAAAATATAATATTCTCGCAAAGGCGCAAAGGCTTACATTAGAATATTATTAAAGTAATTTTTTCGCGCGCTCCAAATCTTCCGGCGTATCGATGCCAATACTCACATGGGTAGTTTCGACCATTTTGATGCGTTTGCCAAATTCTAAATATCGCAATTGCTCCAATTTTTCGGAAGCTTCAAGCGATTTCATCGGCAAATGATAGAAATCAATCAACGCCTGTTTTCTAAAAGCATAAATGCCGATGTGCTGAAAATACCGAACGCCAACATTTTTCTCCCGAGGATACGGAATTACGGAACGTGAAAAGTACAACGCCATTCCATTTTGATCCACAACGACTTTTACGTTATTCGGATTATTAATCTCATTTTCGTTTTTAATCTCACGCATCAAAGAAGCCAAATCGATTTTCCCATCCACATCTTTTCTAAAAACGTCAATCACTTTCGACAGCGAATCACGATCTATAAAAGGTTCATCGCCTTGCACATTTACCACAATATCCACGTCCAAATTCTCGACCGCTTCTGCAATTCGATCGCTTCCTGATTCGTGTTCTTTGACACTTCTGATGGCTTTTCCGCCTTGCGCTACAATCTCATCAAAAATCAAATCCGAGTCGGTTACCACAAAAACTTCATCAAATAATTGCGTGTTCACAGCCGCTTCATACGTTCGCGTAATCACCGTTTTGCCCCCTAAATCCTGCATGAGTTTGGCAGGAAATCGGGTTGAAGCGTAACGAGCGGGGATAACAGCGATTATTTTCATTTTGGGTTTTCTGAGTTTCTGAGTTTCTGAGTTTGAAGTCGCTAAGTTAGTTAGTTTTTTTTTATTTAGGAAGCTGTTTCCTGCTATCCGCTTTATCTTTTTTGCTTGTCACCCCGAGCGCAGTCGAGGGGCTTTTCTTAGCAAAAAAGGATGTTCGCTACTATCAGGGCTAGGGTTATCCGTAAATCCAGACGAACTCAGTAGCTCAGTAGCTCAGTTTCTCAGTTACTCAGTCTCTCAGTTACTCCTCCAAAAAATTCTCATCCTTAAACCCAATCAAATACAACTTATCTTTCGCTCTTGTAATCGCAGTATACAACCATCGAATGTATTCTCGATCAATCCCATCGGGCAAATACGGTTGCTCTATAAAAACCGTATTCCATTGCCCACCTTGCGATTTGTGGCAAGTGATTGCATAGGAAAATTTGACTTGCAATGCGTTAAAATATTCGTTCTCTTTTACCTTTTGAAACTTCTTGTATTTGGTTTCGCCTTCGTAATCTTGCATCACTTCTTGGTACAATCGGTTGGCATCGTCGTAAGAAAGTGAAGGTGATTCACTGGTAATCGTGTCCATCAACAACACCGTTTCAAAAGGTTTCTGGTTCGGATAATCCACCATTCTGATTTTGACATTAGCGAATTTGAATCCGTATAACTCTTTGATATTGAAAATCTGCAACACCTCGATAATGTCACCATTGGCAATAAATCCTGCTTCATCGGATTCTTTCAACCAGAAATAATTGTTCTTCACGACCATCAAATAATCACCAGTCGAGAGTTCACTTTCCTTATCCAAAATCTTCATGCGAATTTGCTGGTTGTATTGGTTGGCGCGTTTGTTTGAGCGCACGATAAAAGCCGTGTCTTCAATACTGTAATTGCTATACGCCGAATTGATGGCATCTTGAATATCGTAGCCATCCGTCAATCGGACAATGTCGGTGAAGTGTTTCAACTGAAATTGAAAAGTATCGAAAAAATCATCCTTTAACAACTCACGAAGTTCCGTTGCATTGTACAAAATTCCGGAATTTTCTTCTTGCCGCATGACTTCGTCGAGCTCGATGTGTTTGATTTCTTTGTTGTAGTTCAATCCCAACGAATCAATATCAAGCGCGGGCGAAATAGACAAATTGACCGGTGGCAATTGTGCCGTATCTCCAAGCAAAATCATCTTGCAATTAACACCAGCATAAACGTAGGAAATCAATTCATCGAGCAAGGAACCATTATCATACAACTTACTTTCTTGATTCACATCCGAAATCATCGAAGCTTCATCGACAATAAAGATGGTGTCTTTGTGTTTGTTGGGTTGCAAGGTAAAACTCACGCCGCCTCCACTACCCTTTTTAGGGAAATAAATCTTTTTGTGAATCGTAAATGCTGGCTTTTGCGAGTAATTGGCAATGACTTTCGCCGCGCGACCCGTGGGCGCCAACAATACATATTTCTTTTGAATTTCGGCGAGATGATTAACTATGGTTGCAATAACAGTAGTCTTTCCTGTTCCCGCGTAGCCCTTTAAGACAAAGATTTCGTCTTTGTTGGTATTGGTAATGAATTCCGCAATTTGTTGAAAGAAAATATCCTGTTTCTCCGTGGGTTGAAATGGAAAGTTTCGGGTTAGAATGCTATAGAAATTGTGGGAACTCATCGGGATTTTTTCTCACCGCAAAGTACGCAAAGTTTTTTTGATTTGGCTCGCAAAGACGCAAAGACGCAATGAAAAATAATAGCGTCAAGTTTATGAAGAAGTTTAGCCCTGATGGCAGCGGTTATCCTTTTGTGCCGGAGTTCGGCGCAAAAGATTACCTCACAAGGTCAATGTTTTAAAAAGTGTTCGGTCAATTCGCTTCGCTCGAGTTTAGCGAACAGCAGGATTAAGCTCCCAAAAAAATATAAAATACATCTAAAAAAATTGTAAGTTTGTCGCATTCGATTTTGAAACGAAAATCTACTTTATGTTAGTCAATGCAGCCAACATCACGGAAAAGAAATACCAAAAACTGACGATTCAAGTGTCTTTGACCGGCCTGTCGTTTTGTACTTCTGACACGTTGAACCATAAAGTTATAGCATTAGAAAGCATTGATTTTGATACGGCGAATCCTAATTTCAAGATTGAAGATACGATCACGCAAATCCTCACTGAAAATCCTGTTTTTAAGGAACGTTATGACGAAGTTGCAGTGTTGTACGACAATCACCTTTCTACCTTTGTTCCGGAGCCACTCTTTGACGAAAGTTATTTGGGAAGCTATTTACAATACAACACCAAAGTCTACGAAACCGATTTTTTTGATTTTGATACGTTAACCATTGCACCGATTCACAACGTATTTGTTCCTTATGTGAACATCAACAATATTTTTATTGATCATTTCGGAACTTTTACCTACAAACATGTTTCGACAGTTTTGGTGTCGCGTTTGTTGGAACGCTCTAAAAACAATGATGATAAAAAGATGTTTGTGCATATGGCATTAGGTCATTTTGAAATCGTGGTCGTGCAAAATCAACATTTATTGCTTTACAATACTTTTGAATATAAAACACCTGAAGATCTCATTTACTATTTGCTTTTTACCGCAGAACAATTGAATCTGAATCCCGAAATTTTCAAACTAG
>JBIKRP010000025.1:0-12711 GCA_044349145.1 Flavobacterium sp. | reverse complement strand
AGAAGCTCCAATGACTGAAGAAGTTGCTCCTGCTGTAGAAGAAGCTCCTGCTGCTGTTGACACTGCTGCTGCTCCTGCTGAAGCTGCTCCTGCTGCTGATGCTGCTGCTCCTGCTGCTGAAGAAGCAAAAAAATAATTAGAAATTACTTCTAAAAATTTTAAAACCACGCTTAGCGTGGTTTTTTTATTTGGCAACATTTGAAATGTTGCAATAGGCATAAATAAAAAAAGCTTCAAACTGTTGTTTGAAGCTTTTTGTACTCAGAGCGGGACTTGAACCCGCACGAACATTGCTGTTCACTGGATTTTAAGTCCAGCGTGTCTACCAATTTCACCATCCGAGCGAGATCAACTTGAGCGAAAAACGGGGCTCGAACCCGCGACCTCGACCTTGGCAAGGTCGCGCTCTACCAACTGAGCTATTTTCGCATTTCAATCTTTTAAAGAACTGCATTACTTGTTTCGTAATGCGAGGGCAAATTTAATACTTTAATTCAATTTTACAAGCCTTTTTCGGAAAAAAAAGAATGTGTTTTTATAACGCCCTGAATCACTATTCTTTAATTGTAAATATTCTATTTTTTCGACAACATTCTCTTAATTTCATTAAGTTTCATCATGGCCTCAATGGGTGTTAAAGTATTGATATCTAAATTTAGAATTTCATCTCTTATTTCTTCCAATAAAGGATCATCTAAATTGAAGAAACTCATTTGCATTTCAGCCTTCTCTGTCTTGATGCTATCTAAAGCGTCACTAGAGTGATTCTTCTCCAACTTCTTTAATATTTTCTGCGCCTTTAACAAAACGATTTGCGGAATTCCTGCCATTTTCGCTACATGCAATCCGAAACTATGCGCACTTCCTCCTTTCACCAATTTTCTAATAAATAGCACTGTATCTTTTAGTTCTTTTACAGAAACATTGAAATTCTGAATTCTCGGCAGCAATTCGCTCATTTCGTTTAATTCATGATAATGCGTTGCAAACAATGTCTTAGGTCTAGTAGGATGCTCATGTAGAAACTCCGCAATTGACCAGGCAATCGAAATGCCATCATACGTGCTGGTTCCCCGTCCGATTTCATCCAACAAAATCAAACTGCGTTCCGAAAGATTGTTCAAAATTGATGCAGTTTCATTCATTTCTACCATGAATGTTGATTCCCCCATCGAAATATTATCACTTGCTCCAACTCTTGTAAATATTTTGTCGACAACTCCCATATTTACGGATTCGGCAGGCACAAAACTTCCGATTTGAGCCAAGAGAACAATTAAAGCAGTTTGTCTCAAAATGGCTGATTTACCCGACATATTGGGGCCAGTTATCATAATTAACTGTTGCGATTCTCGGTCTAAAAAAACATCATTCGCAATATAAGGCACGCCAACAGGCAATTGCTTCTCGATTACCGGATGTCGGCCATTTTTAATATCCAGATCAAAACCTTCATCTAAATTTGGACAAACATATTTATTTTCAATTGCTGATTGTGCGAAAGAAGTCAAACAATCCAATTGCGCAATCAAGTTGGCATTCAACTGTACTGGCTTGATATACGTAGCAACCCAAGTCACTAACTGCTCAAATAGCTCAACTTCTAATTTCTGTATTTTTTCCTCAGCACCTAAGATCTTTGTCTCATACTCCTTTAGTTCTTCGGTAATATAACGCTCTGCATTGACAAGTGTTTGCTTTCTAATCCATTCTGCTGGA
Organism: Flavobacterium sp.; assembly: GCA_044349145.1. GTDB lineage: Bacteria > Bacteroidota > Bacteroidia > Flavobacteriales > Flavobacteriaceae > Flavobacterium. Next base: position 10,992 of record JBIKRP010000025.1, on the reverse strand, counting down.
ACTTTATCCTTATGTGTGTTTCGTACTTCTATATAGTATCCAAATACATTATTAAACGAAATCTTTAAAGATGCAATGCCGGTTTTTTCAGATTCTCTGGTTTCAATTCCTTCTAAAAACTCTTTTCCTGAATTAGAAATCAATCGCAACTCATCAAGTTCAGCACTAACTCCTTTTGCAATCGCATTCCCTTTCGAAATGGCTACTGGTGCCTCAGGATTTAGCGTTGTTTCTATCTTTTCACGCAACACATCACAACTGTTAAGACTATCTCCAATAATCCGAACCGCGGTTTGCTTGCTTTGTAAAGCGATTTCCTTTATAGGCAAAATGGCATCTAGAGAATTCTTCAAAAAAACAACTTCTCTCGGCGATACTTTCCCAGCAGCAATTTTTGAAATCAAACGCTCAAGGTCCGAAATCTGCTTGATCTGAAATTGGATGCTCTTTAGTAAATCTTGATTTTCTTTCAAATAAGCAACAACTTGATGACGATCTTGAATTTTTTTGATGTCTTTCAAAGGCAACGCCAACCACCGTTTCAATAATCGTCCTCCCATTGGCGACAATGTCCTATCAATTACGTCAAGCAAGGTAACAGCATTTGGATTGTAACTGTGGTACAACTCTAGGTTTCGAATTGTAAAGCGATCCATCCAAACATAAGAATCTTCGGCAATTCTCTGAATAGATGTAATGTGTTGTCTTTTGTTATGCTGCGTTTCAGATAAATAATACAAAATGGCGCCAGAAGCAATTATACCTTCTTGTAATTCTTCAATTCCGAAACCTTTAAGTGTGGCTGTTTGAAAATGATTAGTCAATGATTCAACAGCGTAATCTTCTTTATATATCCAGTCTTCTAAATAAAAATGATGGTAATCTTCACCAAATGTCTCTTTAAAAATATTTTTATGAATTTTTGCCACTAAGACTTCACTTGGGTTAAAGTTCTGAAGCAGTTTATCAATATACTCTTCATTGCCTTGCGCAGTCAAAAATTCCCCCGTTGAAATGTCTAGAAAAGAAATCCCCACAACTTTTTTTCCGAAATAAATCGACGCCAAGAAATTGTTAGAATTAGATAACAAAACCTCATCATTCATAGAAACTCCTGGCGTTACCAATTCTGTCACACCTCTTTTGACAATAGTCTTCGTCATTTTCGGATCTTCTAATTGGTCACATATTGCTACGCGAAGTCCTGCTTTTACCAATTTAGGCAAATAAGTGTTGAGAGAATGATGCGGGAATCCTGCTAAAGCCGTTTCTGTTTCGGATCCAGCACCTCTTTTTGTAAGAACTATACCTAATATTTTAGAAGCTCTAATCGCATCGTCACCAAAAGTTTCATAAAAATCACCCACTCGAAACAACAAACAAGCATCAGGATACCTCCTTTTTATCTCATTATACTGCTTCATTAACGGCGTCTCTTTTGCTTCTTTTTCTAATGATTTCAATGGCTTAAAATATTTTTGAGGGTTGAAAATAGAATAGCGAATTTAAAAATTTTAAAACGATTATATTGTCGAATTAAAAATTAATTAATTTTAAGAAAAAATTAAATTGCAGATTAAAATTTTTGAATAGTTTTGCTTTGTAATTATTAATCAATAACAACAATGAAAAAAATAGTATTATTAGCTGTATTGACGATTTTTGGAGTAACAACCTCAAATGCACAAGCAAAAAAAACGGTAAAAAAAGAAGTGGCAAAAAAAGAAGCTGCTCCTGCTAAAGCTGATTCACCTAAAATAGATGGAGCTGGAATGCTTTTCGAAAACGAAACCATTGATTATGGTACACTTCCTCACAACGCTGACGGAAAACGTGAATTCGTATTTGTAAACAACGGAAACAAACCATTAATTATCACCAATGCTACTGGTTCATGTGGTTGCACAGTGCCTTCTTTTCCAAAAGAGCCAATAGCCCCAGGTGCAAGAGCAGTGATTGGAGTAAAATATGCTACAGATAGAGTTGGTGCTTTTACAAAAACAGTAACTGTTACCTCAAATGCTGAAGGAAGCGCATCTAAAGTTTTGACTATTAAAGGTACAATTCTTGGTGATGATTCTCCAAAAGAAACTCCAAAAGGATAAGTTTTCAAGATAAGATTAAAGGCTTCCATGTTATGGGAGCCTTTTTTTTGCAATAACCTAAAATACATTTTAATGCGCAAACTCGAAAACAGTGAGTTAGAAAGAAAATCTATTGAAGACTTCAAAACAGCAACTAAGACGCCTCTAATTTTAGTTTTAGATGACATTCGCAGTTTGAACAACATTGGATCCGTTTTTAGAACTGCCGACGCTTTTTTGATTGAGAAAATATATTTATGCGGAATTACAGCAACGCCGCCCAACAAGGAAATAAATAAAACTGCCCTAGGCGCCACAGAAACTGTCGATTGGGAATATGCTCAAGACGTAGTTTCTGTAATAGAAAAACTCAAAAGCGACTCGGTAAAAGTATACGCCATTGAACAAGTTGAAAATGCTATTTTCCTCCAAGATTTTTCAATAAATGTTAATGAAAAATATGCGGTCGTTTTCGGAAATGAAGTGTTCGGAGTTAATCAAAAGGCTATTGAAATCTGTGACGGAACAATTGAAATTCCGCAATTGGGCACCAAACACTCTTTGAATATTGCAGTTAGCGCAGGCATTGTCATTTGGGATTTATTCAAAAAAACACACTACTAATTTGATAATTTGTCTTGAATCGCTTCCAAAACAAAAACATAATCTTCTTGTTTTTTGACGAAATCTTTATCGGATACATCAATAATCAGCACATTTAAATCCGTTTGTGACTTGATGTAATCTAAATATCCTTTATTAATTTTATCAAGATACTCCGCAGGAATCTCTTGCTCGTATGATCTGCCGCGGTACTTAATATTCTCCAATAGCCGTTCGGTATTCTGATAAAGATAGATATACAAATCTGGCTTTGGCATTTCCTTATAAATGATCTCAAACAACTTTCGATACAAACGATATTCATCGTCAGTGAGCGTAACTTTCGCAAATATTAGTGATTTGAAAATATGATAATCTGCAACAATAAAATCTTTAAATAAATCGAATTGCGCCAAATCATCAGAAATTTGTTGGTACCGATCTGCCAAGAACGACATTTCCAGCGGAAAAGCATATCGATTCTGATCTTGATAAAACTTGGGCAAAAACGGATTGTCGGCAAATCTTTCAAAAACAGTCTTGGCATTAAAATCTTCCGCGATTCTCGTGGTCAAAGTTGTTTTACCAGCTCCAATATTTCCTTCAATTGCAATATAATTGAATTGGTCGAGTCCCATTTCCTTTAGCGGAAAGTCCATGGATTGCAATAGCTTAACCTTGCTTTTGTCCTCAGAAGCTTTCAGAAGTTCTGGCAAGTACTTCTGTAAAATAGGATGTCTCCAATCTAAATTTAAATCTCGCATCGGCACCAGGACAAACAATCGCTCCTGCATAAAGGGATGTGGTACCGTGAGGTTCTTCGAAGCAATAATTTCTTCGTTAAAAGCAATAACATCAATATCGATAGTTCTTGACTGATATCCCTCAACTTCAGACCTTACTCTCCCTAAACTATTTTCAATTTCTAAAACTTTTTCAAGTACAGTTTCGGCAGAACTCTGCGTGTTTAAAACCAATGCGCAATTGTAAAAAACTTCTCCATCAAATCCCCACGCTGGAGTTTCGTACAAATTGGAAACTTTAACCACAGTCCCAACGCAACGATGTATAGAATCAATAGCATTTTGAATATTCTGTAACCGATTTCCTTGGTTGCTTCCTAACGATAAAATAACTTGATGTTGCGTGCTCATATTAACCGCAAATTAAGTAAAAGAATTTTAGAATAGAAGTATATTTGCAGCGACTGTTAATAAATTTAATTACCGTTGTTTTTTGTAACTTTCAGAGTTCAAATTCAACCTATTGATAAAAAAATTATGCGATTTTTAGCAAACGTCTTAGCCACAATTGTTGGTTTATTTGCCTTTTTTATGATCTTCATTTTTGGATTGTTATTTATTGGCGTATTATTCGGAGGAAGTTCCGAGAGCATCACTGTCGATGACAATTCGGTCATTATACTCGATTTATCAAAGGTCTCCTCAGACTATGCAGGAAAATTCAATTATAAAGAGATTGATTACTTTGATGCCAGACATGATGGGCTATCCGATGTTATTAAGGCCATATATGCGGCTAAAGAAGATGATAACATCAAAGGAATCTCCATCTTAAATGACAATTCTAACCTAGGAATGGCGCAAATTAAATCTGTTCGGGAAGCATTAAACGATTTTAAGAAATCAGGAAAATTTGTACTCGCCTATGCGAATTTTTATACTCAAAAAGAATACTATCTAAATTCAGTTGCGAGCACAATTTATATGAATCCAATTGGAGAAATGGAATTCAAAGGTCTGTCGTCTGAACTTTTGTTCTTCAAAGATTTTCAGGAAAAATACGGCGTTAAAATGGAAGTTATTCGACATGGAAAATACAAAAGTGCAGTCGAACCTTTCCTCGAAAATAAAATGAGTGAGGCCAATAGAGAGCAAATAACCTCATTATTAAACTCACTGTGGAATTCGGTTGTAACTGACATTTCAACAAGTCGTAAAATTCCTGAAAGTAAACTTAACGAAATTGCAGATCAATTGGCTGCCCGAACGCCAGAAATGGCGAAAATGCAAGGATTGGTAGACAAAGTTGTTTATGAAGATGTATATCATAATGACATCCGAAAATTACTACAAGTCGATGCTGACGAAGATTATAATTCTATTTCGATTCTTGATTACGCGAAGAATGTGGCTTCAACTGCCACTGAATCTTCCTCTAAAAACAAAATCGCAATCATCTATGCACAAGGAGATATTGGCAGTGGCGAAGGTGATGTGAATACAGTCGGAGAAGGTTCGATGAGGCGATCACTACAAAACGCACGAAAGGATAAAAAAGTGAAGGCCATTGTGCTTCGAATAGACTCGCCTGGCGGAAGCGCTTTAACTTCCGAACTCATTTGGAGAGAAATCGAATTGACGAAAAGAGTAAAGCCTGTAATTGTTTCTATGGGTAATCTGGCGGCCTCTGGCGGTTATTATATTGCTTGCAACGCCAACACAATTTTTGCTGAAAACAATACGATTACAGGTTCTATCGGTGTTTTTGGTTTGTTACCGAACTTTACGGAACTCACTACAAGAATGGGTATCAATTCTGAACAAGTGAGTACCAATGCAAACGCTGCTGATTATAGCATTTTTAAACCTTTAGCTGCAAATTATAAGTTTATTGCCCAAGAAGGTGTCGAGAAAATCTACAATACTTTTGTTTCACGTGTTGCCGCAGGACGCAAAATGTCTTTTAGCCAAGTGGATGCGATTGCACAAGGGCGCGTTTGGTCAGGCTCTGAAGCGTTGAAAATTGGTTTGGTGGACAGAATCGGTGGACTTGATTCAGCTGTAGAATATGCTGCGTCATTGGCAAAGATTAAAGATTATAAAACGCAGAATCTCCCGATTTATGAAAAAGATTTTCAAGATTACTTGGGCAATCTTGGCGTTCCTTTCATGAAAACAAAAGAAAGTTTTATAAAAGAAGAATTGGGTGAAGAAAACTATAAAGTGATTGAACAAATCCGCCGTATTCAAAGCAAAAAAGGCGTGCAAGCAAGTTTGCCATTTGAAATTAATATTCATTAAATAAGAAATTCTGAGTTCGTTGCGTTCTAAACTAAAACAATCTAGTTATGCTAAAGAAAATTTTAAAAATTGTTGGAATTATTTTATTGGTTCTTATACTGTCTTTATTTGCAATTCCTTTCTTCTTCAAGGATCAAATCAAAGCAAAAATCACCGATGCCATCAATGAAAAAGTAGATGCCAAAGTCTCCTTTGAAGATGCAGATTTGAGTTTATTCAAAAGTTTTCCGCAAGCGAACGTCACAATCGACAAATTACTCATCATCAATAAAGCCCCTTTTGAAGGCGACACGCTGATTTCGTTAGGACAAATTAATTTGAAAATGTCTGTCAAAGAATTGTTCAAAGGCAAAGAAGAGTCGATGAATATTGAAGCCGTTTCAACTGAAAACGGATTGATTAACATTCTCTTTAACAAAGACGGCCTGGGTAACTTCGATATCGCTTTGAAAGACGACAAAGAGCAAGACGACAGCAAAAGCAGCCCGTTGTCCCTAAAAATCAAAGAATACAAAGTCACCAACCTTCGTTTCAAGTATTTTGATGAACGATCTAAAATTAAGATGATTATCGACAGCCTAGATCATTCAGGGACTGGCGATTTTGCCAATTCTAAATTGGATTTGGCGACGAAATCTAGCGCCAAAGTATCTTTGTTTATGGATAAAGCCAACTATATGAATCATGTGGCTTTGTCGTTAGATGCGGTTTTGGGAATCGATCTGGATCAAAGCAAATATACTTTCAAAGAAAACAAAGCACTCATCAACAAATTGCCTTTAGAATTTGATGGTTTTATTCAAATGCTCGAAAACGGACAACAATACGATTTGAAATTTAAAACACCAACGTCTAGTTTTCAAAATTTCCTAGGTTTATTGCCTGCTGCTTATGCGGCAAATATCAAAGATGTAAAAACAACTGGCGACTTTACCGTAACTGGTTTTGCCAAAGGAATACTTTCTGACACAACAGTGCCAAAATTCAACGTGGCGATTGCATCAAACAACGCTTCCTTTCAATATCCGAACCTACCAAAATCGATTCAGAATATTATCATCGACACTAAAATTATTAATGAAACTGGTTTGACTAATGACACTTATGTGAATATAGATCAGTTGTCTTTTCGGATTGACCAAGATGTGTTTAATGCGAAAGCCAACATCAAAAACTTAGCAGAAAATCCGCTCGTTGATGCACAATTGAAAGGTGTGGTAAATCTTGGAAATGTTTCTAAAGCTTATCCGATAAAGCTAAAAGTACCGCTTTCTGGTATTTTGAAAGCTGATGTTGTGACCAAGTTTGATATGAAATCCGTAGAAACAAATCAATATGAAAAGATGCAGAACTCGGGGAATATGACCCTAACTGGATTCAAATATGTAGATGACACCAACAAAGCGATGAACATCAACAAAGCAGTGGTTCAGTTTACCAACACGAGAATCAACCTGCAGGAACTCGATTTGACAACCGGCAAAACCGACATGAAAGTAAATGGTGTTTTGGAGAATCTTTTCGGATTTATGTTGAAAGATCAAGAGTTAAAAGGAAACTTCAACATGCAATCCAATCAGTTTGCTGTTAGTGATTTTATGACAACAGAAGCGCCAAAAACAGGAAATCAAAAACCAAAAGAAGCAGTTAAAATTCCAGCATTCTTAAATTGCTCTTTAACAGCAAAAGCCAATACCGTATTGTACGATAATCTAGTTCTGAAAAATGTTTCTGGAAAACTCATTATTAAAGACCAAAAACTAACGCTTGAAAACATTAAGACCGATATTTTTGACGGACAAATTTTAGCCAATGGCGATGTTTCTACGAAAGGGAAAATTCCTGTCCTTAATATGAATTTAGGTATGAAAGCAGTAGATATTCAAAAGACCTTTTCGCAATTGGATATGTTGAAAAAAATTGCTCCTATTGCAGAAGTTGTTGAAGGAAAAATAAATACAACGATTAAATTGTCTGGTAACTTGAACGAAAAGGAAATGACGCCAGACGTCAATAGCCTTTCAGGGGATTTATTTGCTCAATTGCTTTCGACGACGGTCAACCCAAGCAAATCGGCACTTCTATCCAAATTAGGAACTGATATTCCATTCTTGGACTTAAAGAAATTGAATTTAAAAGATCAAAGAGTAACTCTGAATTTTAGCAACGGAAAAGTTAATGTCAAACCGTTCGAATTGAAATACCAAGAGGCCAAAGTGAATATTGGTGGTCAACATGGCTTCGATCAAAGTATGAATTACAACCTTAAATTTGACGTTCCAGCGAAATATCTTGGACCAGAAGTCAATAAACTGTTGGCGAAATTGTCTCCTGCAGACGTTAATAAATTAGAAAACATTCCGATTAATGCATTGGTTACTGGTAATTTCAAAAGTCCGAAAATAAGCACGGATATTAAAAGCGGCATCACTAATTTGACTACTCAATTGGTAAAACAGCAAAAAGAAAAATTAGTAAAACAAGGCACTAGCGCTTTGGAAGATTTAATTAAAAAAAATACGAAGACCGACACAACGAAAGCCAAATCTCCGGCAAAAGAAGACATCAAAAAGAAAGCAGGAGATTTGCTCAATGGATTGTTTAAAAAATAAAAGCACTTAAGCATAAAGCCCTAATAATTTTTAGGGCTTTTTTATATATCAATGGTAACAACGCTGCCTTCCGAACTGCGCACATTAAAAACCGTTCCATCTTCAAAAAGCAGGTATTGCCCTTTGATTCCTATGAGGATACCTTTAAAATTTGGATTTTTTTCTAGACTAAGACTGTTGATTTTTTTCGGATAGTCTAGAATTGGATACTTCATTTCATAGACCTCGTTCTTATCGGAAAAAAAATACTCTTTAACTTCTTGCGGAAGTAAGTTCTCAACCTTTGCTTTTTCAAGAATCAGATCATTAGTGATGATATCATTGGTAAGCATTTTTCTCCAATTGGTTTTGTCTGCAAAATGTCCTTTTAGGGCAACTTCGGTAATTCCGGCCAAATAACGATTCGGAACCTCCACAATGGCGATTGCCTTCTCGGCGCCTTGATCAATCCATCTTGTGGGCACTTGGGTTTTTCTGGTCACGCCGACTTTTACTTCGCTAGATGTTGCTAAATAAACAATATGTGGCTGCAATTGCACTTTCGATTCGTAGTCAAAATCCCGATCAGCAATTCCCAGATGCGCAGTACTTAATTCGGGCTTCATAATCCAATCGCCGACCGCAGGGCTCGCATAAAAACAATCATAGCAAAATCCTTGTCTGAAGATTTTTTTTCTCTTACCACAATTCAAACATTGATAACCTTCCAACTGAATCGTTAGTTGCTTGCCTAAAACCTGATTGACGTTCAAGAAACTGTTTTCGAATAGCAAGTAATATTGAATTGGATTTCCAAATTCGGTTTGCATTTTAGTTAAAACTCCTTCGTACTTCATTTGAATTTTTCTCTGATTATCGAAAAATAGCATTAGAATTTCTGCTATATTTTTTGTTATTTTGGTAAAGCTGTAAAGTTATCGATTTGTAATTGAAATTTTATTCCCGAAACATAAATCATACTTTTAAAATCATTCCTCAAAAATGCCTTTACCTATAATCAATTCTATTGCCTCCTGGGTTTTGAAACAACGCATTCATCAGATTGAATTGTTTTTAAAATACCCAAATGAAGTTCAAGAGGAATTGCTTATGAATCTCATTAGGGCTTCCGAAAACACAGTGGTGGGCAAGCATTATGACTTTGCATCCATCAAATCTTACAACACTTTTGCTGAAAGAATTCCAATTTCAATTTACGAAGATATTGAGCCATTTATTGAACAAACTCGAAGTGGAGAACAAAATATTTTCTGGGGTTCACCTATTAAGTGGTTTGCCAAATCTAGTGGCACTACCAACGCAAAAAGCAAATTCATTCCTGTAAGTAGTGAAGCGCTCGAAGACTGTCATTACAAAGGCAGTAAAGATTTACTTTGTTTATACTTGAATAACAACGAGGATTCTGAGTTGTTTATTGGCAAAAGCTTGCGATTAGGTGGCAGTTCGCAAATCTATGAAAACAACAATACTTTTTTTGGCGACTTATCGGCCATCTTGATCGAAAACATGCCGATTTGGGCAGAGTTTAGTAGCACTCCTAGCAGCAGGGTTTCACTAATGAGCGAATGGGAAACCAAAATAAAGGCCATTATCGAGGAATCAAAAAACGAAAATGTTACTAGTTTTGCTGGTGTTCCTTCATGGATGTTGGTTTTGATGAATAAGGTGTTGGAAGATACTGGTAAATCAAATTTGATGGAGATTTGGCCCAATTTGGAAGTCTATTTTCATGGTGGAGTTAGTTTTGAACCGTATCGTGAGCAATACAAGAAAATTCTTCCTTCTTCTAGTTTTAAATACTACGAAATATACAATGCTTCTGAAGGCTTTTTTGCAATTCAGGACTTAAATAATTCTAGCGATTTATTGTTGATGTTAGACTATGGTATTTTTTACGAATTTATTCCCATGTCGGTTTTTGGAACTGCTGAAGAAAAAGCAATTCGACTATCTGATGTGGAAATAAATGTGAATTACGCCATTCTCATCTCAACCAATGCCGGGCTTTGGCGCTATTTAGTTGGCGACACGGTCCGATTTACTTCTTTAAGTCCATACCGAATTCGCGTCACTGGACGAACCAAACATCACATCAATGTTTTTGGTGAGGAACTGATGGTTGAGAATACTGATCAAGCGATTTCGAAGGCTTCCCAACTTACAAACTCAGAAGTTGTTGATTACACTGTTGCGCCAATATTTATGCAAGACAAAGAAAAAGGAGCTCACGAATGGATGATTGAATTCAAAAATAAGCCTCATAATATCAATGAATTTCAAAAAATATTAGATGAGACTTTGCAATCTTTAAACTCGGATTACGAAGCCAAACGATACAACAATATGACGTTGAATCCGTTAGTAATAAATGTGGCACGCGAAAACTTGTTCTACGATTGGTTGAAGGAGCAAGATAAATTAGGTGGTCAGCACAAAATCCCGAGATTGTCAAACAAAAGAGATTATTTAGAACAACTCAAGAAATTGTCTCATTAATAATCTTCAGGCCAAAATGAAAAGATTAGTGTTATTAATAGTTCTCTCAGTAGTGCTTATTTCGTGCGGCCCACATCGAATGAGATGTGGTCCAAAAGGTATTTGTCATAACCACTTCAACAACAAAAATCCCGTATCAATTGACACGGGATT
>JBIKRP010000274.1:0-3757 GCA_044349145.1 Flavobacterium sp. | reverse complement strand
GTTTGTTATATTTGTCTTTGATATATTCTTTGACAACGTCCGATAGCGGTTTGTCACCCGTTTTATCACCCTGCACAATATCTCCAACGCGTTTATTAACCACAATAATATGGTTGTCTTCGTGAAGAATTTGGAGGTTGGATTTTGTGGAGAGTTCTTTCAAAAGATAAGTAGATTAGTGGACTGTAAGACTTTAAGACTATAAGATTTGCTTTAGTTTTGTTTGAAAGCTATAGATCATTTTTGTAAGAGTATCAATTTTCGATAATAGGGGATTTAAGTTTTCTTCTGTAATAAATCCAAGGTCTGATGAAATTAATAATTGTGTCTCGATTTCGTACGCTGAGCCAATCGCTATTTCCAAGAACCGAGCAAAGTCCTTATTTGATTTTCGTGATGAACCTTCGGCGATATTTGAAGGAATTGACACAGCTGCTCGTCTCAATTGATTGGTTAAACCAAATCGTTCTTCATTCGGAAAACTATTTGTAAATGAATAAATCTGTGTACAGAAAATTCTACTTTGTTTCCAAATTTCCATTTGTTTGAATTTGTGCATATAATACTATTTTATGGCGTCTATAAATCATATCTTACAATCTTAAAGTCTTACAATCTTAAAGTCCCAATTAATATTGTTCTCCCGAATTCGGAAAATCCTTCGACTTCACATCATCAACATATAGCCCAATGGCTTTTGTCATTTCATCATATAAATTGAGGTAGCGACGCAAGAATCGTGGACTAAACTCATTATTCATCCCAAGCATATCATGAATCACCAATACTTGACCATCAACGCCACCGCCAGCTCCAATACCAATCACAGGAATGGCAATACTTTTGGCAACTTTCTCAGCCAAATGAGCCGGAATTTTTTCTAATACAATGGCAAAACAACCCAATGTTTCCAATAGTTTCGCATCTTCTAATAATTTCTCTGCCTCCGCATCTTCTTTGGCGCGCACCGTATAGGTTCCAAATTTATAGATTGACTGTGGCGTGAGTCCTAAATGTCCCATGACTGGAATTCCAGCATTTAAAATTTTTCTGATGCTGTCTTTGATTTCACCGCCACCTTCCATTTTGACCGCATGCGCGCCACTTTCTTTCATAATTCTAATTGCCGATCGCAAAGCTTCTTTCGAATCCGATTGGTAACTTCCAAAGGGTAAATCGACCACCACCAAAGACCGATGAATGGCACGAACAACTCCGGAAGCATGATAAATCATCTGATCCAAAGTAATCGGCAAGGTGGTTTCATGACCCGCCATCACATTACTGGCAGAATCGCCAACAAGAATTACATCAACACCTGCTGCGTCGACTATCTTTGCCATAGTGAAATCGTAGGCCGTCAGCATCGAGATTTTTTCTCCATTTTCCTTCATTTCAATCAATGATCTTGTAGTAATTCTTTTATAATCTTTTTTGGCTACCGACATAGGTTTTTTATTTAGTGCTGTAAAAGTAATAAAATCACTTTGGGTTTTTAAATTAACCGTGCCGAATTGCAATAATGTTGTAACATTTCGTTTATAATATTTACTAACGGTGTGAATTTTAAAGATGTAAAATATGGCCATTAATCTTAAAAACTGGAAGAAAATAGGAGCCGGAATCTATTCCTTGAGCAAACAAGAAAATAGAATTGGTAGTTTAACAATCAAATCAAATGTTTTTGAAAGAAAAGCAACATTTGAAATTGAAAATCAAGTCTACCACATAAAGCACATTGGCTTTTGGAAGAATAATATTGAGATCGTTGACGCTCAAGGATATGTTGTTTTGAAAACTGAAACAGAAAAATGGTACTCGAATGCAACCATAATCGAATTTGAGGGCAAGAAATTAAAATTAATAATTCGAAATAATCCTTTGGTAGAATACGCAATTCTCGATGGTGAAACAGAGATATTATCTTACGGTTTAGACGTTAACGACGGTAAAGTAGCAACTCGAATTCAAACCGAAATTAACAATCAATCATATCTATTAGATTTTTACCTTTGGTATTTATTTGTGCCTGTTGCTCAAGAAAATATGGGCGATGATTTTACTTTCTTATTATTGTCAACCGCTTAAATCTAGTTTATGAGAAATATCACATTGTTATTATTTGTTTTTTTTACAGTTTCCGTAAAGGCACAAAATGACGACATCAAACATACCATCGAAACCTTTTTCGAAGGCTTTCATCATCGTGACACGTTTTTGTTACATCAAGTTTGCGCGGACAAAATGATTTTGCAATCGATTACTGAAAACTCAAACGGAAATAGTATTACCCAAGAACCGCTGCAGTTCTTTTACCGCTCGATTGCATCAATGCCTAAGAATCTCAAATTCAATGAACAAATTTTAAGTTATACGACACAAGTCGATGGTTCGATGGGACACGCGTGGACACCCTACGAATTTTACCTTGACGGCAAATTAAGTCACAAAGGCGTGAATGCTTTTACGCTATTTAAGGAAAAAGACCAGTGGAAGATTGTTTATATTATCGATACGCGAAGGAAGTGAGGTAGATTTTGAGACTGTAAGACTGTAAGACTTTAAGATTTAATCCTATACTCATATGATCCTCCAATCTCGCAATCTTTTTCAAAAGCTATTCCGGCTGTGCCCTACAAAAAAACCGCGTCTTGCCAACATTGGTAAAGGCTGACAAGAGCTTCCGCTGGTCGCTTTCTCAGCCCAAACAAAGTAAAGGCAAGACGCGGTTTTGTTTTCCGGTTCCATCCGGGCTAGGGTTGAGCGGAATTAAGCAAGAGACAAGAAGCAAGAAGAAAGAAACACGAAGCAAGAGGAAAGAAACAGGAAGCATGAAAATTATACCAATTTATTATCTCGTTTCTTGTTTCTTGCCTCTTTTATCATCTAAAAATCCAACAGTCTAAAAATCCAAAGCGAAGCGTGTCTAAAGGCGCAGCCGTGTCTAAAGAATAGCGTGTCCAAACTAACAATCCGCCATATTCACCGTCACCGCCAAACCACCTTCCGAAGTTTCTTTGTATTTCGAATTCATGTCTTTTGCCGTTTGCCACATGGTATCAATGACTTTATCTAAAGGAACTTTGGCGTTTTTAGCGTCGGTTTCCATGGCGAGTTCAGCGGCGTTAATGGCTTTGATGGCACCCATCGTATTGCGTTCGATACACGGAATTTGTACTAATCCACCAATCGGATCACAAGTCAATCCTAAATGATGCTCCATGGCGATTTCGGCTGCCATCAGCACTTGGTCTGCAGTTCCGCCCATCACTTCACACAATGCTGCCGCAGCCATCGCTGAAGAAACGCCAATTTCGGCCTGACAACCGCCCATGGCTGCGGAGATCGTAGAGCCTTTTTTGAAGATACTACCAATTTCTCCGGCGACCATGAGGAATTGTTTGATTTCTTTTTCGCCCGCTTGGTGATTTTCGATGACTAAGTAATACATCAAAACGGCTGGAATCACTCCCGCACTTCCATTGGTTGGTGCCGTAACGACACGGCCTAATGCAGCATTCACTTCGTTGACTGCCAAAGCAAAACAGGACACCCATTTGAGAATTTGACGAAATTTCACTTCTGTCTTGCGAATCTCTTCCAGCCAAGTTTGTGGGGAATCATAATTCGCAAGTCCAATGAGGTTTTGGTGTATATCAAAAGCACGTCGACGAACATTTAAACCACCGGGCAAGATGCCTTCGGAGTGACAACCGATATACATGCATTCAAGCATGGTGTTCCATATACGCATTAA
>JBIKRP010000273.1:0-3758 GCA_044349145.1 Flavobacterium sp. | reverse complement strand
GGAAATCCTTTTGCTTTTTTCAAGCAAAAGATTGCAGTGGATAGCAGGAATAGCTCCTTAAAAATAGAACTAAAATGAAATTACTTGAAGGAAAAGTAGCCATTATTACAGGCGCCAGCCGTGGCATAGGAAAAGGAATTGCGGAAGTTTTTGCACAACATGGTGCGAATGTCGCATTTACGTATAGTTCATCGGTAGAATCTGCCGTAGCATTAGAAAACGAATTGAATGCATTGGGAATTAAAGCCAAAGGATATCAAAGTAACGCAGCGGATTTTAACGAAGCGCAAACTTTTGTGGACGCCGTTATCGCTGAATTTGGAACGGTCGACATATTGATCAATAACGCTGGAATCACCAAAGACAATTTGCTCATGCGCATGTCCGAGGAAGATTTTGATAAAGTGATAGAGGTCAATTTGAAATCGGTTTTTAACATGACCAAAGCCATTCAAAAGACCTTTTTGAAACAACGTGCGGGTTCGATTATCAACATGAGTTCGGTGGTAGGAGTGAAGGGTAACGCGGGTCAAACCAATTATGCGGCGTCGAAAGCTGGTGTTATTGGCTTTACTAAGTCGGTGGCTTTAGAATTGGGATCGAGAAACATTCGTTGCAATGCGATTGCGCCTGGATTTATTGAAACCGAAATGACCGCAAAACTCAATGATGATGTGGTGCAAGGATGGCGCGATTCTATTCCGTTAAAACGTGGCGGAACGACCGTAGATGTTGCCAATGCTTGTTTGTTCTTGGCTTCCGATATGAGCGCATATGTCACGGGACAAGTATTGAATGTGGATGGAGGAATGTTGACTTAAAAACGTTTTACGTTGTATGTTGTAGGTTGAGAGTCTTATGTCTGTCGTATGCTCTTTGATCGATTTTTTAACTAAATAAAACGATATCCAACTAAAAACCAACTTACAACTTACAACTTACAACATACAACCCACAACCTACAACTAAATGACAATCACAACAATTTTATTAATTCTACTCTCTTTGCTAATTGCAGTAGGATTATCTTTTTACCAGTACTTTTATAAGAACACCAACGTAAGCAAGCTAACATGGTTATTGGCTGGCTTGCGATTTATTGCGGTATTTGGGATTTTATTGTTGTTGATCAATCCGATTTTACGAAACAAGACCTTTGAAACGATTAAAACACCCTTGCCGATTATAACAGACAATTCGAGTTCGATAGTCGATTTGAAAGCGAATGCTACCGCTGTTGAATTGTATGAAAAACTCAGCAGTAATGCGGCTTTAAAAGAGAAGTTTGAAGTGCAATCGTATCGTTTTGATTCGGAGTTTGAAACGGCAACCGATTTCGATTTTAAAGGAAAACAAACCAATATTGAAGAAGTAGCGAAGAATTTGAAGAGTATTTATCGCAATGCCACTTTTCCAACTATTTTGATTTCAGACGGGAACCAAACCATCGGGAACGATTACGTGTATGGATTTGATGCCAATACCAAAGTTTATCCGCTAGTATTGGGCGATACCACTACATTTTTGGATATTAAAATTGGTCAACTCAACGTCAATAAATACGCTTTTCATAAGAATAAATTCCCTGTCGAAGTTTTTCTAAATTATGCAGGAACGAAATCTATTGCTGCGAACTTCAAAATAGCACAAGGAAACACGATTTTAAATACACAAACGATTTCGTTTTCACCAGAAAAAAAATCGGCAATAGTGAATGTCTTGCTTCCTGCCAATCAAGTTGGACTGCAGATTTTTAAAGCTTCGATTACTTCCAACGAGTCAGAGAAGAACACGTATAACAATAGCAAGAATTTTGCGGTTGAAGTCATCGATCAGAAGACCAATATTGCCATTATTTCCGAAATTAATCATCCAGATATTGGTGCCTTGAAACGCGCTATTGAAACTAATTCACAGCGAAAAGTAACAATAGTTAAACCTAATGAAATCAAAACGTTATCAGATTATAATGTATTGATTTTATATCAGCCGTCCAGCAATTTTAAATCGGTTTTTGAAAGCAATGCGATTGCTCAAGTCAATACCTTTATCATCACGGGGACAAGTACAGATTTTACCACATTGAATCAATATCAAAGTAGTTTGGTCTTTAGGATGAGCGGACAAAGAGAAGATTATATCGGAAGCTTTCAATCTCAATTCAATTTGTTTGCTTTAGACGATATTGGTTTTGAGCAATTTCCGCCTTTGCAAAATGCATTTGGAACCATTACCACTAATGCCAATGTTGAAGTTTTACTATCGTCGAAGATTCGAAATATTGAAACCAATGCACCTTTATTAGCGTTCGCTGAGAATCAAGGCAAGCGCACCGCCTTTTTATTAGGCGAAAACATCTGGAAATGGCGCATGCATAGTCATGTTGAGACAAAATCGTACGAGAAGTTTGATGTGTTTGCCGATAAGATTGTTCAGTATTTGTCGTCAAATAATTCCAGAAAATCTTTGGTAGTCAATCACGAGAGCTTTTATAATTCGGGAGATGCGATTGAGATCAGTGCGCAGTACTTCAATAAGAATTACGAGTTGGATGAGAAAGCACGATTGACCATTTCGGTAACCAATAAGAATACGAAACAAAATAAAAAGTACGATTTGTTAAGAAGTAGCAATGCTTTTAAAGTCAACCTCGATGGACTTGGAGCCGGGCAATACCAATTTACCGTGAAAGAGCTCAACTCAAATACGGCGTACAATGGTTATTTTGAAATTCTTGATTTTGATATAGAGAAACAATTCGTCAATCCAGATTTGAAAAAGCTGCAGCAATTGGCTTTACAGACGAAAGGTTCGGTTTTTATGCCGAGTCAAGTTGATGCTTTGATCAAGTCGCTGGTAGAAAATCCCAATTACAAAGCCATTGAAAAAGCGATTGTAAAGAAAACGCCGTTAATTGATTGGGTTTGGTTGTTGATTTTGATTGCAGTCGCGCTTGGTAGCGAGTGGTTTATTAGAAAATACAATGGGTTATTGTAGTTTGACGCAATAAATATTTAATTATCAAAAGATCATTTCATGATAAAAAGACTTTTTTTACTTGTTTTCCTTTTATTTTTTCTGCCCAAAAGTAAAGCACAACAATGGCAAAATGACCTACAAATTGGTTTAAAAGAAGCCGCTCAGCAAAACAAAAAAGTATTGTTGTTTTTTTCTGTACCAGAACGTTGTGAATCGTGCAATAAATTGGAGAGAAATATTTTCAAATCTCCAGAGTTTATTGAATTTGCTAGCGAAAACTACGTGCTAGTAAAAATTGATTTTTCATATGATGCACAAGAATTAACTAAGGCGCAACTAGAAAAGAATTTACTCATCGTTGAAAAGTATAATAAAGACGGGTTTTTTCCTCACGTTGTGGTATTAAATAAAGACGCAAAAATTACTAATAAAGTGGACGTTTATAACCGTGAAACGCCACAGCAGTATTTGTCTTTATTGCGAAGAAATTCTAAATCATAACGATGCTATTGACTTTGATACGCTTTTTTTCTTAATATTTCCGACGCTGTTTGGTAATACGAAATCGTCTCTTTTACCAAATATTTTCTAATCTTAGTAATTTTATTTTCATCATAATACAATTGAAAATCTGCTGCCAATTTTGGATTGTTGATCACATCTAAATGAAATTGTTTCACTTCTTGTTGTGGGGAGAGAACGGTCAAAATATTGTCTTTAATTAATCCGAGATTTTGATAAGTCGCTATAAAAGCACGAGGCTGATATGCTGGTTTTAA
>JBIKRP010000272.1:0-3766 GCA_044349145.1 Flavobacterium sp. | reverse complement strand
TACCATCAACGGTTGGGTACAAAACAAACGCACCGGCTTTTTCATAGAATTTGTCTTCAGACAACATTCCGTATTCCAACACAATTTTAATATCGTTCCATTTTTTCTCGAAATCTTCACGGTTTTCAGTGAAAAGTGATTTCAATTTGTCTGCAACTTTTCTTGTAATGTAGTTGGATATTTTTTTCACTGCGCCGTCTGCTTGGAGGTACGAGCGAGAAACATTTAGTGGAATATCTGGAGAATCAATCACTCCTTTTAACATTGTTAGAAACTCGGGAACAATTCCTTCTACATTGTCAGTTACGTAGACCTGATTTTGGTACAATTGAATTTTGTCCTTTTGAATCTGCATATCCGAACCTAATTTTGGAAAATACAGGATTCCAGTTAAGTTGAATGGATAATCAACGTTGAGGTGAATGTTGAACAACGGTTCTTCGAATTGCATTGGATACAACTCATGGTAAAAGTTTTTGTAATCTTCGTCCGATAATTCGGTTGGTTGCTTCGTCCAAGCAGGTGTCGGATTGTTGATGATATTATCTACCTCAATCGTTTCTGCTTTAAAATCTTCTGGCGCATCTTCTGGCGTAGGAAGTGTTTCTTTTTTCGTTCCGAATTTGATTGGAATCGGCATAAACTTATTGTATTTGTTCAATAAGGTTTTGATTCGAACTTCTTCTAAGAACTCGAGTGAATCTTCTGCGATATGCAAAATAATTTCGGTACCACGTGAAGTTTTGTCAGCTGGCTCAATCGTAAATTCTGGACTGCCATCGCAAATCCAATGCGCTGCTGGTTCGTCTTTGTATGATTTCGTAATGATTTCGACTTTTTCCGCCACCATAAACGCGGAGTAGAATCCTAATCCGAAGTGACCAATGATGCCAGAATCCTTCGCAGAATCTTTATACTTATCCAGGAATTCTTCTGCACCTGAGAATGCTACTTGGTTGATGTATTTCTCCACTTCTTCTGCCGTCATCCCTAAACCTTGGTCGATAATATGCAATTTCTTTGCTTCTTTATCAATTTTGACTTCGATGATTGGATTGCCATATTCGACTTTGGCTTCCCCAATACTGGTTAGGTGTTTCAATTTAAGTGTCGCATCAGTCCCATTTGAAACTAACTCACGCAAGAAAATTTCGTGATCGCTGTATAAGAATTTTTTAATTAAGGGAAAGATGTTTTCTACTGATACATTAATTTTTCCTGTTGTCATCGTTCTTTGATTTATTTATTTATTTTAGATTTTTAAAGTATGTCGCCCTTTTCAAATAGAATACCAACTTACCTCTAAGTGACAAATTGTCTTATCAAAAAAAAGGCAGTTCATGCCTATTTTCTTCTGTGCTAGTCGTATATTTGTGCACTAATTTATATCTCCTATGAAAAAAATAATTGTAATGATTGCTATCGTTGTCGCTGCATTTTCTTGCAAATCTACTTCCGCGACTAGTACAAAAATTGACTCGAAGTCTCAGTACGCTCTAAAAGGGAATTGGACGATTACTTCAGTTTCGTATCCAGGTTCAGAATATATTAAAGTTACTTCGTTTCAAATTGCAGATTCAAAATGTTTTGAGGGTAGCTCTTGGAAATTTGTTGCCAATAATAATTCTGGAGAAATGGCGATGGACAAGACTGGTTGCCCGTCGATGCGATCTCCATTTACTTGGTTTATTAATAAAGAAGGACAGTTCGTTTTGAAAATTTTGAATGCTGGTGAAAAAGCTAAGAAAGTTAAAGAAGGATATGTTCTTACCCTCAATGGAAAATCAGAAGAGTCTTTTCAACTGATTGATAAGATTGATGTTGGAGGAAAATTAACAGACGTGGTGTACCAATTTCAAAAAGTATCTAAATAATTAAGTAAAAAGCTATGAAAAAATTAACTGTAATTGCGCTAGCATTGGTAGTGATGACAAGTTCACTTTTTGTGGGTTGTGAAGCCGCAAAGAATACAAATAAAACACAAAGAGGTGCTGCTATTGGAGCAGTCGGTGGTGCTATTTTAGGTGGCGTTTTGGGAAATAATATTGGTAAAGGCGGAAATGGAGCCATGGGTGCTGTTTTGGGAGGCGTGATTGGTGGTGTTGCTGGTGGTGTTATTGGGAATAAAATGGACAAGCAAGCTCGTGAAATTGATACCGCTTTACCTGGAGCAGATGTGGTGCGTGTTGGAGAAGGAATTAAATTGGTTTTGGGAGAAAATGCAGTGCGTTTTGATTTCAACAAATCGACGCTAACGCCTCAAGCTAAGACGAATTTAGATAAATTAGTAACCGTTTTTACTGATTATCCTGATACCAATATTGTGATTTACGGTTATACAGATAACAAGGGAGCCGTTGATTATAACTTGAAATTATCTCAAGAAAGAGCCAATTCAGTAAAAAGTTATTTGGTTAAAAAAGGATTGGTAAGTACGCGCTTTACTACAACAGGTATGGGTATTGCCGATCCAATTGAAACCAACGATACTGATGCAGGCAGAAGCAAAAACAGACGCGTTGAGTTTGCGATTACAGCTAATGAGAAAATGATCAAAGAAGCGGAAGGAAAATAATTTATACTTTGCATACTATTTTTAAAACTGCTCCATTTTGGGGCAGTTTTTTTTTGCCACAAACTTTAACAGAACATTTTGTTTATAAATTTGCTCCATACATTAAACAAAACTTATCTTTACATTCAGAAATAAAAGGTATTTATTATGGCAACTACAAAAAAAGCTCCCTCAAAATCTAAACAAATAGATGATAATAAGATTATAGCATTGTATATGGATGCTGTTCTTTCCAATAATGCTGCCCCGAAAAATGTTTATTTGTTTTGCAAAGAACATCAAATCGAAGAATCTGATTTTTATTCCTTTTTCGGTTCTTTTGAAAATCTCAAGCAGGTCATTTGGGTCATGTTTTTTGAAAATGCGGTTTTGACTATTAATAAGGAAGAAGCTTATGTTACTTACTCTGACAAAAACAAACTCTTGACCTTGTTTTATACTTTATTTGAAATATTAACTTTAAACAGAAGTTATGTCATGTTTTCCATGCATGAGAATAAAAATAATTTGAAGAATCTAAAAGACCTGACTTTACTTAGAAAAGATTTTAAAGAATTTGTGACCAACATCATTGATGAGAATGAAAATGTAGGGGTGGCCAATTTGGATAAAATTACCAAGCCTGTTTATTCTGAAGGTGCTTGGATTCAGTTTCTACTAATCTTAAAATTCTGGATTGACGATACCTCAAAAGGATTTGAGAAGACAGATATTATCATTGAAAAGTCGGTCAACACTGCGGTGGATGTTTTTAACACCAAGCCGCTCGAAAGTCTCATTGATTTGGGTAAGTTCCTTTGGAAAGAAAGCAAAATGCGATAAGTCATCTCTAGAATCGAACAATTACACCAAGCCCATGAAAACATTAGATAAAATTCCGACGAACAAAATTGAACGTGCGAGTCAATTGGTCAAAACGGGTTTTAAAGTAGGAGGGAATTATATTGCTTATTATGGTGAAAAGATTGTAAATCCAACTTTGACAAGGGAGAAACTGAACGAGAATAATGCGGAAGATATTTACGATGGATTACAGAATTTGAAAGGAAGTGCTTTAAAAGTAGCACAAATGTTGAGCATGGACAAAAGCATTATGCCACAAGCCTATGTTGATAAATTCTCCCTATCACAATTCTCTGTGCCGCCTTTATCCGCGCCATTAGTGAGAAAGACGTTTAAAAAATATTTGGG
>JBIKRP010000023.1:0-12769 GCA_044349145.1 Flavobacterium sp. | reverse complement strand
GAAAAAATAAAATGACCTGAAGTAATCTAACCCGAGTGTACATAATATGTTTACTTAAATTAATAAATCACTTACGACTTGGGTACCTTAAAGTTACGAAAAACTTTATCGAATAGCTAATAAAATAGATGAGCTGTTGTACTTTGACGATAAAGTACTTAAAGTATTGTTATTCAATGGAAATTATCGATAAAACACTTCAATCTGTTAAAGTTTGACGCTGTTCGTCGGATATTTTTTTTTGAGTAAGTTTTAACGACTAATTTGGCTAATTGTTTGTAAATGGTGATTGAGTCAATTTTAACCCCAAAATTTACTTTTGAGTCTTTTTTTTAATTACTAAATTGAATTGTTATGGAGCATGCTAGAAAATCAGACGAGAATTTTCCTAGGAAGATGGAAAATGAAATCAAATCGATTAAACCAAAGTTTCAGGGCGAAGCTGGTCTTCGTGATTTATTTCTGCAAGAACTCAAATCGATGTATTACGTCGAAAAAGTCGTTGCAAAGTCTTTCCCTAAAATCATCAAAAACTCTTGTAATTTTGAATTAATTGAAGCCATCCAAATCCATCAAGAAGACACGCAAAAACAAGTGCTTCGGATCGAAGAATCATTTGATTTGCTTAAAGAAAATGCAGTTCTTGCACAGTGTGATGCTATTGATGCCATGGTCGCTGAACTCGACAACATGATAGAAATTACGAAATTCGGCATGATTCGAGACGGTGGAATCATTCTTTCCTTGCACAAAATAGAACACTACGAAATTGCGTCGTACAGCATATTGACTGTATATGCGGAGAACCTAAAGGAACATAAATTGTTTGAATTATTTGAAAAGTCTCTCAATGAAGAAAAAGTAGCTCAAATGCGATTGGCAAAAATAGCGAACACCATTCAGTTTTATAATCCGGATTCAATAATATAAAATCTATTTTCGGAAGCTAGACTCGTATATTTCAATCCACTTTTCTGGAGTTAATTTACCAACCAATTCACCAATAAGCGCATACGGAATTTCATTCATCTTCTTAAAACGAATGCAACTCTTTCCCATATCCAACTTCGACTTTACATGCTTTGGGTATTCAGAAATAAACCAATCGAGTAGTTTCTTATCCGCATAAATTCCCATGTGATAAAACGAAATATTATTTTTCTGTGATGCCAATCCCATAAATGGCAGCGGGAGTTTTGAGTCGCAATGATAACCTTTCGGATAAATCGAATGCGGAACAACATAACCCAGCATCCCGTAATTCATCACTTCTTCAAAACCTTTAGGGAGATTTTTTAAAATCGCATCTCGAATTTTCAATATCGCTTCTTTCCTATCTTCAGGCAAACTTTCAATGTATTCACTCGGTAATTGTGCTGTTGATTGCATGACTCATTTAGTTTTGGGGAAGCAAGTTAAAAATAAATTCTAAATAAATTTACTTACTTTTAGCCAATCAATAAAAGCTTATGAGTCATAATGTTATCCGTAAAGACAAAACTTGTTTAAATTGTCGGCACGTTGTTCAAGATCGGTTCTGTCCAAATTGTGGTCAAGAAAATATCGAAAGTCGCAAGTCATTTCATCAATTATTCATACATTTTTTTGAAGATTTAACCCACTACGAGAATGCCTTTTGGAGAACCATTAAAAACTTACTTTTCAAGCCTGCTGCTTTAACTAAAGAATACCTGTCAGGAAAACGTTTGTCGTATTTGGCGCCGGTAAGACTGTACATTTTTATAAGCTTCATTACTTTTTTCTTAATGACGTCACTTCCAAACACGGATTATAATTTAATCAATGTTAAAAAAACAACGACAACGACGAAGTCTGGTTCTAATGCAAAAATTACCACGACAGAGAATGTCACCATTGATGAGTTGCTTGAATCTAAAAAATTACAAAAGCAAGTTGAAGATTCAATTCAATCAAGTATTTCCATAGAAAAACACAAGAAAATTAAAAATTTTGATGATGCATTTGATTTCGGATTTAAATCTCAGAAAGAGCTCGACTCGTTACAAAAATTCGGTCCGGAAGAAGACCGATTGGATGCAGTTGCCTATTGGTTTGTAAAGAAATCACTTGAAGTCAAAAAGAATAATACTACTGAAGAACTAGTTCAAAAATTTAAAGAATCTTTTGTACAAAACTTCTCTAAAACATTGTTTGTTTATATGCCGCTTTTTGCCTTTTTCCTGTGGCTATTTCACGGAAAAAAACGCTGGTATTATTTTGATCACGGTATCTTCACTTTGCATTACTTCTCTTTTTTGCTACTGTTAGTTTTAGTTGTTTTCTTGTTTGGTAAATTCTTGTCACTGTTTGGCAGTTCACTGATAGCCGACACTTTAAAAGAGATTGTTGACTTTGTTGCTTCTCTATGGATGTTTTACTACTTTTTCCCAGCACATCATCGATTTTATGGCGAAACTAGATGGATGTCCTTTATGAAAAGTATTGTATTATTTATGATTAATATGATCTTCATCATCATCATCATAACTTTATTTGCACTTTACACCTTTATTAATATTCGTTAAACTATGAGAAAATTTCTATTACCTATTGTATTTTTTATAATCGCTGCAAGTTGCGCTACAAAAAAAGAAAGCGTCACAAAGTCAGCCTCAGATTACATGAACACCATTACCGCTGAAAATCTAAAAAAACATCTTACCATCATTGCCTCTGATGAAATGGAGGGAAGAGAAACGGGTTCTGAAGGACAAAAAAAAGCGGGACGATATCTCATAGAACAACACCAAGCCAATGGGCTTAATTTTCCTAAAGGGGCTACTAGTTTTTACCAACCGATTCCAGCTGCCTTTCTTAATGCCAAATACAAAGAAAACCTTCCGGATTCAGAAAATATATGGACATACATCGAAGGGACAGAAAAGCCAAATGAAGTTGTAGTTGTGTCGGCACATTACGATCATGTTGGTGTCAAAAATGGAGAAGTTTATAACGGTGCAGACGACGATGGCTCCGGAACTGTTGCCCTTCTAGAAATTGGCAAAGCGTTTCAAAAAGCGAAAAACGAAGGAAATGGTCCGAAAAGGTCGATTCTGATTCTGCATGTCACGGGTGAAGAACATGGTTTGCATGGATCACGGTTTTATTCTGAAAACCCATTATTTCCATTGGCTAATACCGTTGCCGACGTCAATATTGACATGATTGGCCGACATGACGAATTTCATCCTAATAGCAGTGATTATATTTATCTGATTGGTTCCGATTATCTATCGACTGATTTGTTCAATGTGTGTGAAGAAACCAATAAAAAATATGGAAATCTTGCATTAGATTATAAATATAATGACCGCGCTGATCCGAATCGCTTTTATTACCGTTCCGATCATTACAACTTCGCCAAAAATGGAATCCCGTCGGTTTTTCTCTTTACTGGAGTACACGCGGATTATCACAAACCTGGTGATGATGTTGAAAAAATCGAATTCGATGCCTTGACTAAAAGAACGAAGTACGCTTTTGCCCTCGCATGGGAAATTGCCAATCGAGAGAAAAGATTGGTGGTAGATAAAGACGGAAAATAAGAGAAAGTAAAACAAAAAAAGCTTCTAGTTTCCTAGAAGCTTTTGCTTTTGGGTGGCTGACCGGGTTCGAACCGGCGACCCTCGGCACCACAAACCAATACTCTAACCAGCTGAGCTACAACCACCATTTTTAACGAGTGCAAATGTATTGCAAAAGTTTTATTATACAAAGAAATAATTTAAAAAATTAAATCAAATCCCCTAAGCTATTGACGCCCAAATACCTTTCTACGTTGAATCCTTCTGCATAGTCTTTTCCAATTAGTCTGCCGAAATCTTGAGGACGATAGTTCAAACTTTCTAAGAAATTTTTGGTCGCGATGGGTGTTTCAGGCTCTTTACTATTCGGATCATAAAACTGGGAACTGTATGCCAAAATAGCTTCTATTCTCTTTTCATTAAAACCAGAAATATCGACTACAAAATCCGGTTGCAAGTTCTTCCATTGAAGATAATGATATACTGATTTTGGTCTCCAAGCTTCTTGTTTCTTTCCCTCATAATCCGTTTCAATCTTTACCAAACCAGATAAGAAACAAGCGTCCGAAACCAACTTGCTTCCTTTTCCGTGGTCGATGTGACGATCGTCAACGGCGTTACACAAGACAATTTCTGGCTGGTATTTGCGTATCATTCTAATGACAGCCAATTGGTGTTCCTCGTCATTGACAAAAAAGCCATCTCTCATATTCAAGTTCTCTCGCACTTTGACACCCAGAATTTCCGCCGCTTTCGCAGACTCCATATCTCTGGTTGCCGCGGTGCCACGGGTTCCTAATTCACCTCTTGTTAGATCAACAATACCGACTTTCTTGCCCGAAGCCACTTCTTTCGCTATTGTTCCTCCACAACCCAATTCAACGTCGTCTGGATGTGCGCCAAAAGCTAATATATCTAGTTTCATAATTGAAAATTGTTTAATATAAAATCTTCTTTATCGTTTGTGATTTATTTACGGTCTCTAACCATTCGATTTCTGCATTACTGTCGATTGTGATTCCGCCGCCAACATAAATGTGAGCAAGATTTTCTTTTACTTGCATGCATCGCAAATTAACGTATAAATCGGTGGTATTTTCTTTAGTTTCAAAATCAAAATTAAGCTCTCCCAAAAATCCCGCATAAAAACTACGATCGTATCCTTCATTGTTAATAATGAAATCCATTGCAGCAACTTTCGGAAATCCACAAACCGCCGGTGTTGGGTGCAAAATTGAAAGCAGCTCCTTCAATTGTATTTCTTCTCTGAACTCTCCTTCTATATCAGTCTTTAAATGTATTAAATTCCCAGCGCGCATCATGTAAGGATTTGAAACATTTATTTCAATGGATATGTCATTTAAATTTGAAACTAAAAAATCAGTAACCAATTGTTGCTCATTCATTTCTTTATCTTCCCAAAAAGCGGTGGCATTTTCATTGTATAGTTGCGTACCTGCGACAGCCATTGTCTGAAAATTCTTCCCTTTTACAAACACCAATTGCTCAGAAAAAGCGCCTAGCCACAACCCTACTTTGGGATGATAAAAGCAATAGGCAAAAGCACTTGCATAAGTAGATGCTAGTTTTTGGAAAGTTTCAATTAAATCAAAATCAGGAATTGCTAGTGTTTCTTGTCGCGACAGGACCACTTTGCTAAATTCTCCGTTCTTAATACTCGTAATAGCCTTATTTACCAGATCAATATGTTTCTGCTCTGCCTCCGGATTTTTACATTCAACTTTTGAAATTGCGGGTAACTTCTGACCAATTGGATCGAAAGAACTAATCGATACTTCGCATTTATCTACTGGAAAAATGATGCGATTTTGTCCGATAAATGGTGCAAAAACAAAACCTTTTTCTTCATAATTACGTACCTTGTGAAGTATTTCATCGCTTTGTAGTAAGGCAATTACCTTCCTCGCATTAGGCTTTCTATAAAGCACAAAAGGCAATTTACGGTTGTACTGATCTTGGCATTTTTGAAACATTTCAGACATTACAGTTTCCTTTTGGGTAAAACCATATTGGTCAATTTACAAATTGAAATCAATTTCCCGTTTTCGTCAGTAATCTTAATTTCCCATAGGTGAATACTTTTGCCTTGATGTACAATTCTTGCGGTTCCAGTTACCATTCCGGTTCTTTTTGCGCGCAAATGGTTCGCGGCAATTTCGATTCCTCGAATTTCACTGAGTTCATTATTGACAAGCAACATCGATGCAGCACTTCCTACGCTTTCTGCCAAGGCAACACTGGCGCCTCCATGCAATAAACCCATTGGTTGATGAATTCTTGGATTGACAGGCATTTGAGCCACCAAAAAATCTTCTCCAGCATCGATGTATTTGATTTCTAAAGTCTCCATTAAAGTGTTCTTCGAAATCGTATTACATAGGTCGAGCATCTTTTCTTTATCAAAGGCCATATCTTTTTTTGTGCAAAATTAAGATTAAATAGGTTTGCAAACACCATCACTGATAAGTTTCCTTGATCTCAGAATAAAAATGAACTTTCGACGTTTTAAAAAACGATTCGGTTAAAACACCAATACATTTTTTACTATTTTTACCAAAAATCTATGCTAATGCGCAACATCATTTGTCTTCTCCTTATCGGTTTTATGATCTCATTAAGTTCGTGCCGTAAGGATTTTGAAACTATTCCTAGTTCAGGTAACCTCGGTTTTTCAAAAGACACCGTTTATTTAGATACTGTTTTCAGTAACATCGGTTCAAGTACTTACACTTTGAAAGTCTACAATCGAAGCAATGACGATATTAAAATCCCTAAAATTCAATTTGCAAAAGCCAATTCTAAATATCGCATGATGATCGACGGCATGACTGGAGTTGATGAAGATAACAACGGTGTTGGCGATGGACGAATTTTCAACAATGTTGAATTGCTCGCCAAAGATAGTATGTATGTTTTTATCGAAACGACTGCGAATATTGCCGATGCCAATCCAACCGATTTTCTCTACACAGATGATATCGTTTTTGATTCTTCGAACGGCCCACAGAAAGTCAATTTAGTAACTTTGATTCGTGATGCTTATTTCTTATTTCCGAAAAGAGATGTAAATGGCATTAAGGAAAATTTACTTCTAGGCACCGATAACAATGGTGAAGAAGTCCGTATCAACGGTTTTGAATTGGATGAAAATGATCCAGTTAATGGCAACGAATATATTTTTAATAATACCAAACCCTACGTGGTTTATGGCTATGCCGGTGTGCCAAGTGGAAAAACATTAACAATCAATCCAGGAGCGAAAGTCTATTTTCATGACGCATCTGGAATTGTCGTGCAACCTGGAGCGACACTAAATATTAATGGTGCCGTTTCTCCAGATCCAAATAATCCGCAACAAAACGAAGTTACTTTTGAAGGCGATCGACTAGAGCCTTTGTATGAAGATGTTCCGGGACAATGGGGAACGATTTGGTTGCGTGAAGGCAGCATCAATAATAGCATCAACCATTTGACTTTAAAAAATGCTACGGTTGGATTATTGGTTGAAAATTGTGTGTTGAAGTTGCAAAATTCCCAAATCTACAATTCAGCTAATTACGGGGTTTTGGCGCGAAAAGCAAGTATGAATGAATGTGAAAATCTGGTTATTAATCTAGCGGGACAAGCTGCATTAGCATGCACTATTGGCGGTAGCTATCAATTCAAACATTGCACTTTCAACAACAATTGGGTAAGTTCTAATCAAGTTGCGGTGTTGATGAGTAATTATGAAGAACAACCAGATGGCACAAACATCACTGGAGCGTTGACACAAGCCAATTTTTACAATTGTATCATTTATGGCTCCAACAATATAGGACTTTTCTTAGATAAATTAAATGATGAAACCATTTCTTTCGTATTTGATGTAAAGTACTGTTTGATTAAGTTCAGAGATAGCGGAACCTCATTGGCTGGCAAACCAATTTACGCTTTTATTAGAGACCAATTAGAAGGCAATATCAAAAATAAAGAGCCAAAGTTCTTTGATGTAAATTTCAATAAATTGAATATTGATGATACTTCAGCCGCTTTTACAAAAGGAGCGGAAGATTATCTTGTTCCTTTAGACATTTTAGGTCTGCCTAGAACTTCAACTCCGCCAGATTTGGGCGCCTATCAAAGTGCCGCCTTTCCAGAGTAATTGTTTAAAAGTCGTGATAAATGTTGATTGTAGATTGTGCTTTTTTAACCTAAATTTGCCACAACAACTACAACAACACTACAATGATTCATTTCTTCGGAAACGAAAGTACAATTGTTTTTGCCGTGCAGACGCAAAACGAACTTTCGGCAGAAACCATTTCAAAATTAAACTGGCTTTTTGGCAATGTCAATCAAATAGAAGAATCCGTACTCGCGGATTTTTTTGTTGGTCCACGCGCCACCATGATTACACCTTGGAGCACTAATGCGGTTGAGATTACTCAAAATATGGGCGTTTTAGGAATCATTCGGATTGAAGAATTTCAAAAAGCAACTGCCGATTTCTCGGACTTCGATCCGATGCTTTCACAAAAATATTCGGAATTAAATCAAGACATTTTTACGATTCATATTCAACCTGAACCGATATTAGAAATTGATAATATCGCCGAATACAATCAAAAAGAAGGCTTATCATTAAGCGCAGAAGAAGTCGATTACCTCAACAAACTATCTATTAAAATTGGCAGAAAACTGACTGACTCTGAAGTATTTGGTTTTTCTCAAGTCAATTCGGAACATTGTCGACACAAGATTTTCAACGGCACTTTTGTGATTGATGGCATTGAACAAGAATCGTCTTTATTTAAGATGATTAAGAAAACTTCTGCGGAAAATCCGAACGACATCGTTTCGGCCTATAAAGACAATGTCGCTTTTGTTAAAGGTCCAAAAGTGCAGCAATTTGCACCACAATCTCCAGACAAACCCGATTTTTATACAATAAAAGATTTCGATTCTGTTATTTCACTAAAAGCAGAAACCCATAATTTTCCGACTACCGTAGAGCCTTTCAACGGCGCTGCAACAGGTTCGGGAGGAGAAATTAGAGATCGACTCGCTGGTGGACAAGGTTCATTGCCATTAGCCGGAACCGCCGTTTATATGACTTCCTATTCCCGATTGCAACAAAATAGAACTTGGAATGAAAACCTTCCAGAAAGAAAATGGCTATATCAAACGCCTTTAGATATTTTGATAAAAGCTTCGAATGGCGCCTCTGATTTTGGAAATAAATTTGGACAACCACTCATCACGGGCTCACTTTTGACTTTCGAAAATAGAGAAAATAACAGAACTTTAGGTTACGATAAAGTAATCATGCAAGCGGGCGGCATCGGATACGGAAAACACAATCAATCGCTCAAGCACCAACCAAAAGTTGGAGACAAAGTCGTGATTTTAGGTGGTGAAAACTATAGAATCGGAATGGGAGGCGCCGCAGTTTCCTCAGCCGATACAGGTGAATTTAGTTCCGGGATTGAATTAAACGCCATCCAACGTTCGAATCCTGAAATGCAAAAACGAGCGGCTAATGCCATTCGTGGTTTGGTGGAAAGTGATGTCAATCCGATTGTTTCCATTCACGATCATGGCGCGGGCGGTCATCTCAATTGTCTTTCTGAATTGGTCGAAGAAACGGGCGGTTTGATCGATCTAGACAAATTACCTATTGGCGATCCAACTTTGTCTGCCAAAGAAATTATCGGCAACGAATCGCAAGAACGTATGGGCTTGGTGATCGGTCAAAACGACATCGAGTTATTGCAGAAAATTGCAGATCGCGAACGTTCACCGATGTATCAAGTGGGCGACATTACCGGAAATCATCGTTTTACTTTCGAATCGAAAACTACTGGTGTCAAACCCATGGATTTTGCCATTGAGGATATGTTCGGAAGTTCACCAAAAGTGATTATGAATGATGTCACTATTGATAGAAAATACGAAACTTTAGCTTATTCACCAGAAAAAATAAAAGAATACCTTCATCAAGTTTTACAGCTTGAGGCCGTGGCTTGCAAAGATTGGTTGACCAACAAAGTCGATCGTTGTGTCGGCGGAAAAGTAGCCAAACAACAATGCGTCGGTCCATTGCAACTGCCATTGAACAATGTTGGCGTGATGGCTTTAGATTTTCAAGGAAAAGAAGGTGTTGCCACTTCCATCGGACACGCTCCCATCGCCGCTTTGATCGACCCAGTTGCAGGTAGCCGAAATGCCATTGGAGAAGCACTATCTAACATTATTTGGGCTCCTATCAAAGACGGAATCAAAGGAATTTCTCTGTCTGCTAATTGGATGTGGGCCTGCAAAAACGATGGAGAAGACGCAAGATTATACGCTGCTGTAAAAGGCTGTTCGGACTTTGCCATCGAATTGGGAATTAATATTCCGACAGGGAAAGATTCGCTTTCGATGAAACAAAAATACCCGAAGGAAGAAGTGATTGCACCGGGAACTGTCATCATTTCTGCTGGCGGAAACTGTACCAATATAACAAAAGTGGTAGAACCTGTTTTGCAACGAAATGGCGGTTCAATTTATTATATCAATTTATCGCAAGATGATTTCAAATTAGGTGGAAGTTCATTTGCTCAGATTTTAAATAAAATTGGACATGAAACACCAACCATCAAGGATTCCGCATTTTTCAGACGCGCGTTTAATACCATTCAAAATCTAATCCTAGATAATCAAATCGTTGCGGGACATGACATTGGCAGCGGTGGAATGATTACCACACTTTTGGAAATGTGTTTTGCCGATAATAATCTAGGCGCAACCATTCATTTTGATGCTTTTAAAGAAAAAGACCTAATCAAAATCCTTTTTTCTGAAAATATTGGAATTGTGATTCAAGCGAAAGATGACGTTAAATTGGAAAGTACTTTAGATTCAAACCAGATTGAATTTTTCAAAATTGGAAATGTCATCGAGGGAGATTATTTACAACTATCGAGCAACAACCATCAACTTACAACTTACAACCTACAAATCTCAACCTACCGAGACATTTGGTTCGAAACCTCTTTCCTACTCGATCAACATCAAAGTAGAAACAACAATGCAAAAGAGCGTTTTGACAATTATAAAAACCAAGCATTACAATACCAATTTCCCAAAAATTTTAATGGCAAAAAACCAATTATTGATTCAACCCAACCACGTCCAAAAGCAGCAATTATCCGTGAAAAAGGAAGTAATTCCGAACGTGAAATGGCCAATGCGATGTATCTTGCTGGGTTTGATGTAAAAGATGTACACATGACCGATTTGATTACAGGTCGAGAAGATTTGAGCGACATTCAGTTTATCGGTGCCGTTGGTGGATTTTCGAATTCAGATGTATTGGGTTCTGCCAAAGGTTGGGCGGGAGCATTTTTATACAACGAAAAAGCCAAAAACGTTTTAGAGCGTTTCTTCAAGCGAGAAGATACTTTGTCTGTAGGAATCTGCAACGGCTGCCAATTGTTTATGGAACTAGAAGTGATTTATCCTGAACATGAAATTCATGGTAAAATGAAACACAACGACAGTCACAAACACGAAAGTATTTTTACGTCAGTAACGGTTCAAGAAAACAATTCGATTATGCTAAGTTCGCTTGCTGGCAGCACTTTAGGCGTTTGGGTTTCGCATGGTGAAGGAAAATTTGATTTGCCTTATGAAGAAAATCAATATCACATCGTAGCGAAATATGGATATGAAAATTACCCAGCCAATCCAAACGGTTCTGACTACAACACAGCAATGCTTTGCGATAAAACGGGAAGACACTTGGTGATGATGCCACATATTGAACGCTCCACTTTTTCGTGGAACTGGGCGCATTATCCAAAGGATAGAAACGATGAAGTTTCGCCTTGGTTAGAAGCTTTTGTGAATGCACGACAGTGGATTGAAAATGTAAATAAGAACGCCAAATAAATGACAACAATTATGAAATCAAAAAACATAGTCGTAATCGCAATGATGCTCTTCATGATGAAAAGCTTCGGGCAAAATACAGTCAGTGAAATAGAAACGAAATCGGGAATTCATTACATCAGAACCAATATTAATTATCCGGTGGCTGGAACGTATCTATTTGAAGGAGGCGAACCAATTGTCGAATTGAACGAAAATGGAACCGGTTTTTATCAACTTCACGGTCAGCCAAAACGACCAATCAATTGGGGTATTGAATGCGAGAAAACGGGAGAAACACTATTTAAAAAAGGGTTTAACACTGTAGCGTATTCGTTCTGGTATCAATTCCTGACCACTTATGAAGCAGACACGAATCTCAATTGGAATCTTGTTCCTTTTACCATCCATTTAAACACGTTGAAAATGTATATTCAAGGAGAACGTGTTAAAAGTTATAAGGAAACTGACACCAAAAACTAGTACGAAAACAAATGATTGGAAATAGATATCTAAATTGTGACAAGCAAATTGAAAAGAACTAGTATTCAACCTATAATCTATAAGACTCAAACGTTTGAAACAAATGTTAATCATTCAAGTGAATTGAAAATAAAGAATATCTTTGAAATCAAATTTCACGTATATGAAGATTTTCAAAACAGTCCTATTCCTTTATTTTGTTTCAATTTCCCTTTTTGCACAACAGAAAGTAGCGCAATACCACCGTGCAAAAATCATCTACAATTCCATTGAAAACTTCAAAAAATTAGAACAATTAGGCGTTCCAATGGACCATGGAATTCACAAAATGGGCTATTCTTTGACTTCAGATTTTTCTGATTCAGAAATTAAAAAAGCAAAAGACTTGGGACTTCGCGTAGAGTTTGAAATAGAAGACGTACAAAAATTCTACATCGAACAAAACAAAGGAAAAGCGAAACGAATTGTCGCTCCGCAAAATGTTTCTTGTGGTGAAATTGAAGAAGATTATGTTGTTCCTTTTAATTTTACTTTTGGTTCGATGGGCGGTTACTTGACCTACGAAGAGATGCTATTTCAATTGGATGCGATGCATTCCGCCTTTCCAAATTTGATTACTGCAAGAGAAAACGTCGGGACATTTGCTACGCAAGAAGGTCGATTTTTGCAATCCGTAAAAATTACCAGTAATCCGAATGTTCCTTCTACAAAGCCTCAAGTTCTATATACTGCCGTGCATCACGCGCGAGAACCGATTTCGCTCTCGCAAACCATTTTTTATATGTGGTATTTGTTGGAAAATTATGAAAGCAACGAAGAAATAC
>JBIKRP010000271.1:0-3777 GCA_044349145.1 Flavobacterium sp. | reverse complement strand
GGATTTCAACTTTGAATTAACCGCAAAGTGCACAAAAGTTTTCGTAAAGGACACAAAGTTTTAAATTGAAAAAACATATTTCTTATTGTTAACAGATTTGTTTCTGTGCCAATTACATATAATTTAAAATATAATTACATTTCAACTATTTAATCCTAAAGTCTTTTATGACCTTATATGCCTTAAATGGTTGACCAAATTTTTTGAACCATATAAGGCAAATAAGTACATATAAGCTTTCTGTACTAGAAATCTATCAATAATGAATTGACTTGAACTGTCCAACTCGTGACGGCGTCGGACTGGTTTCGCTGCGATTGGCTTATGGATTTCAACTTTGAATTAACCGCAAAGTGCACAAAGGTTTTCGCAAAGGACACAAAGTTTCAAATTAAAAAAACACTGGCTTTAAATGTTGAAAGATAGATGTGTGTATCGTTTGGACTACTATAACATCACAACTATTTGATCCTAAAGTCTTTTATGACCTTATATGCCTTACATGGTTGACCAAATTTTTTGAACCATATAAGGCATATAAGAACATATAAGCTTTCTGTACTAGAAATCTATCAATAATGAATTGACTTGAACTGTCCAACTCGTGACGGCGTCGGACTGGTTGCCTTGCGATTGGCTTATGGATTTCAACTTTGAATTAACCGCAAAGTGCACAAAAGTTTTCGTAAAGGACACAAAGTTTTAAATTGAAAAAACATATTTCTTATTGTTAACAGATTTGTTTCTGTGCCAATTACATATAATTTAAGATATAATTACATTTCAACTATTTAATCCTAAAGTCTTTTATGACCTTATATGCCTTACATGGTTGACCAAATTTTTTGAAACATATAAGGCATATAAGAACATATAAGCTTTATGTAATAGAAATCTTTCAATAACGAATTGTCATGCTTGGTTTTAAATATAATTTATGCCTAGCAAATTGACAAAGTAAAATTTTCAACATTTAATAATATTAATCTGCGACTCGAGACTGAAAGTCAAACAGACGGAGTAATCTGCGGTTGGGACTTACTTCAACTGTTCCCTAAAATAGGCCATATCCGCTTTCACCTTCTCATCCAATTCCGGTTCCTGAATATCGGAATACTTTTGCATTTCCTCCCAAATAATCTTTGCCACAATATAGCGTGCCATTTCTTTATCATCCGCAGGAATCACAAACCAAGGCGCATGAGGTTTTGAAGTGCTGCTAATTGCCTTTTCATAACACGAAATATAATCATTCCAAAGCTCACGCTCTTTCAAATCACCAGGCGAGAA
This sequence comes from Flavobacterium sp., assembly GCA_044349145.1. Taxonomy (GTDB): domain Bacteria; phylum Bacteroidota; class Bacteroidia; order Flavobacteriales; family Flavobacteriaceae; genus Flavobacterium. Next base: position 2,487 of record JBIKRP010000271.1, on the reverse strand, counting down.
TTTCCAATTGTGATCCGCTTCATCCAACCTGCGCAACAATCTTTCCCGCTGCTCTTCTTTACTCAAATGCAAATAAAATTTCAAAACAATCGTCCCATTTTGTACCAAATGCTTCTCAAAATGATTAATTTGCTTCATTCTTTTCTCCCAAAACTCCGGCGTAATATCCTCGACTTTCTCAATGCCTGGTAAATTCTCATTCAAAATATATTCAGGATGCACACGCGTCACCAAAACATTCTCGTAATGCGTTCGATTAAAAACCGCAAACTTCCCTTTTTCCGGCAAAGCCAGATAATGCCGCCATAAATAATCGTGCTCCAACTCATTCGAATTCGGCGTTTTAAAACTGTGCACGACCACACCACGCGGGTTAAATTCCTTAAAAACTTCCCGAATCAAACTGTCTTTTCCAGACGTATCCATGCCTTGCAAACAAATCAAAACGCCGTACCGATTGTGCGCATACATCACATCTTGCAAAGCACTCAACTTGGCTTGTACTTTATCTAACTTGGCTTCTTTTTCATCAGAATCAGCATCAATATCAGGTCGGGTGGGAAACTGCGACAAATCTAACGCGGAAACTATTCTAAAATCATCAGGTTGAATTGACTTCATATTTTTGTTGTTATTTGAGTAAATATACCTATTTTTAGGAGCTATTTCCAGCTGTCCGCTCAAATGCAAAGCATTCACTGAACTCCGCTGAAAAAAATCAACCAGTGAAGTAATCTTTTGCGAAAAAAAATCGCAAAAGGATGCCGCTTCCATCTGGGCTAGGACTTTTCAAACCAAACAGTACATATGCAAAAATTCACTTTAGAAATTCTTTTTCAAATCATCGGAATCGGCTCCGCTTCCGGATTAATTTTAAACAACGATTCCCTCTTTATCATTTCAGACAATAGTACATTCTTGTATGAATACTCTGTTGCGAATCGTACCATCAATAAAATCAAACTGCTCGACAATAGTCAGGAGAATATGCCCAAAAAGCAAAAACTTGATTTTGAATCTATTACCCAAAAAGGAAGCAAACTCCAAATTTTTGGTTCAGGTGCCAAACCCAAACGGGAACAACAATTCATTTACAATCCGAAAAATCAAAAGGCAGAACAAAAAGATTTGACCTTGTTGTATCAAAAACTAAAATCAAATGCTGGGATTTCGGACAAAGACATGAACATCGAAGGCGCCGTTTTCTACAAAGACGATCTAATTCTCTTCCAACGCGGTAATGGCGAAGGTTCCAAAAACGGCATTTTTGTTTACGATACCAAAAAGGAAACGGCGCGTTACATACCCATCACACTCCCGAAATTAAAGACCGTAGATGCCACCTTTACCGATGCGGTGTTGGTCGATAATACAATTTATTTCTTGGCGTCTGCCGAGGATTCAAAATCGACGTACAAAGATGGCGAAGTTTTAGGCAGTATGATTGGAAGTATCAATCCAAAAACGTGGACGGTTGACTTTACCACCCAAATCACCGAAACACAAAAATTTGAAGGGCTCACGTTTTCTAAAAAATCGAAAACACAAATTGAATTCTTACTTTGTGAAGACAATGATACCGAAGAACTTAAATCGAATATCTATAAACTAGTGCTTGAAAAATAACACTTCAAAATAATAATTATTGCAAATATGAAAAGTAATCCTCCCGAAATAGTCACCATAAATGGTCATGATTTGGTTTGCCCCATTTGTTCTAATCAGACTTTTTGGCGAAGTAAAGCGCAACTCAATACCGCCGTCGCTTCTTTATTTAATCTCGATTGGGCGAATCGTTCAGCCACGTATTTTGTCTGCTCAGAATGCACCCATCTTTCGTGGTTCTACGGCGAATAAAATTATTTCTCTATTTCTCGTAAATTTTCCATTTTCTTGTGCGCCAAGAAGCCAGCGATGTCTTCAAAGTGCTCTTTGACACGCTTGTTCCCAAATTCAAAAACTTTACTTGCCAAACCGTCTAAGAAATCACGGTCGTGAGAAACTAAAATCAAAGTGCCATCAAAGTCTTTCAAAGCATCCTTAATGATGTCTTTGGTTTTCATATCTAAGTGATTTGACGGCTCATCCAATATCAATAAATTAACGGGTTCTAGCAACAATTTAATCATCGCCAATCGCGTTTTTTCGCCACCTGAAAGCACTTTTACTTTCTTAGTAACGTCATCGCCATGAAACATAAAAGCACCAAGTAAATCCTTAATTTTGGTTCTCACGTCACCCACTGCCACATCATCTATCGTTTCAAAAATAGTCGAATTCTCATCCAACAACGACGCTTGGTTTTGAGCGAAATAACCGATTTGTGCATTGTGACCGATTTCTAAAGCACCAGCATCAATACCGATTTCTTTCATAATCGCCTTGATCATCGTCGATTTTCCTTCTCCATTTTTACCCACAAAAGCCACTTTTTGTCCACGCTCAATGACAATATTCGCGTCTTTAAAAACCACGTGATCTCCGTAG
>JBIKRP010000022.1:0-12825 GCA_044349145.1 Flavobacterium sp. | reverse complement strand
CTTCAACCGTTGTGTTTTCTGTTATGGCATTTAAGACGCCGATTCCAAGCCCTGATTTGGTTCGTCCAGATATTTTCACTGCATTGATTAATTGAATGGAGTTTGGATATTCTTCGACAGACTCCTTATCAGCAGTAGCTATTTTATTTACTTCTCCAATTCTTCTTGAATAAACCAGATTTCCGATGTTGAACAAGTCGGTTCCTTCGGTAAAAAACGGACGATTTTCATTGAATTGTTGCTCGAATGGGCCCAAATACAATTCGACGTTATCAAATTTCGTTTGGCCAAAATCGGGAACTAAAATAGCATCTAAAGTAAAGGCATCGCTGATACCGTACTTGATATCTAGTCCGCCTTTAAATTCACCTTGGGTTTTGTGGTCACGATTGCTATTCAAATAAAAAGAAGAGTAGGGAATGAGAAACAATCGCGTTGGTGTTTTGATGTTATCGATGCCTTCTAGAATCCCAGATTGTGCACTTTCGTTATTGATTTTGGTATCGATAAAATTCCATGTATACGATTGACGGTCTCTTCGGATTTCGCGATAAAAATTGACGCCCCAGGTTTGTTTTTCTGCTTTTGAAAAACGCAAAGCGGCGTATGGAATTTTGATTTCTGTTGCCCAGCCGTAATCAGTAGGAACAACTTGGCTGTCCCATATGGCGTCCCAAGTAAAATCTTCTCCGTCTTTGTTAGTAAAAATGCAGTCAATTTGTACTCCAGCAGCACTGACAAAAAACCGAAAATCTTGCTGACTGTCGTTGAATCCGTTGATGAAAACCCCAAAATGATCCGCGGTTCCAAAATTATCTCTTAGTTTGATTTCACGAAGAATTTTGCTTGGTTCGTCGTCGTACATTCTTGCTGCAATGTATATGGCGTCATCATTGTAGGCAATTTGAACTTCCGTTTTTTTATTTTCATCAATTGCTTTACCGTTATCTGGGAAGAACATGACAAAGTCTTTTGCGACTGGGGCGAATTCCCAAATGGGTTCGTTAAAAACGCCGTCAATAGTAATGTTTCCTGAGGCCACCGCATTTAAAACCTTTTTTTGACTATAAGAATTTGCCTGAAATAGGAGTATAGGGAGAAGTAAAAAGTAAGAAAATTTACTCATATAAGGCGGTAGGTTTATGAAACAAAAATAACTAATATATTGATTAACACAAGTACTTTACAATATTTTCCAATTTGGTTCGTTAAAGTACGGCAACTTTAATCGGTAAGGCATTTTGAACTCCAGCAGTAAGAAAATACGCATTTCATCGGTTATTTTTGCTTTTTAACGCATTTTTATGAATTAAAAGTTGGTGTGGCGATTTCACTTATCTATATTTGTTGCCCCGAGTCTATACATTAACTTAAACAAATACAATGAAATACAGATTCTTACCACTCGTTTTATTTTTTTTATTTTCGTTTACTACTATAGATAGAAGCAAGTTAATTTCTTCTAAAGGAAGTTACTTCCCTGATTCCTCTGCTGAAATTGAGGCAGTAACATTATACCAACAGTTGAAGGAAAATCAATTTTCACTTCCTACCTTAAATTCTTTTACTGAAGCCATCACTGGGTTTTATCAGTTGAAAGAAAAGGGTTTGGTTAAAAAAGAGATTTTGACCATTATAGATTTTAGTTTGTCTTCAAATACGAAAAGACTTTGGGTCATTGATATGGTGGCGCATCAGGTTTTGATGAATACTTATGTTTCTCATGGCAAAAACACTGGAGAAGAGTTTGCGAATTCATTTTCTAATGAAAATTCTTCTTTTAAAAGCAGTTTAGGGTTTTATACGACGGCTGAAATTTATAAAGGGAAACATGGAATGTCACTAAAATTAGATGGTGTAGAAAAAGGAATCAACGACAAGGCAAGAGAAAGAGGCATTGTGATGCACGCCGCAGATTATGTTTCTGATGAATTTATAAGAAGTAACAAAAGATTGGGTAGAAGCCAGGGTTGTCCTGCGTTACCGGTTGAATTGACACCTCAAATTATCGAAATGGTAAAAGACAAATCGTGTTTATTTGTATATCATCCTTCCAGAACTTATACTGGAAACAACAAAGTTTTATTGTAATTAAGGATTCTAAAATCTTTTAAACATAATATAATGCATCCCGATTGGGACTATTTCAAATTCAGTACCTATTTTTTGAAAACCTAACTTTTCATAAAATCCCAGAGCAATAATTCGCGCGTTAAACCAAATAAGAAACTCTTGTTCTTTTTGCAGATATGTCATTGCATGTTGTACTAAAGCGGCACCATATCCCTTTTTTTGATGATTTTCTAAGACCGCCATTCCTCGAATTTGAAATTGTTTTTGATCACTAAAGACCTCTTTTTTTGTTTCGAAAACAGAGATAATTCCGAGAAGCACATTATTTTCGAATAGCCCAAAATGTAGCGTTGACTCCGCAGTGTCAAAAGGATAAACGCACTTTTCTATCGGTTCATTTTGACGCAAGATCTTATGTCTTAGCGGATAGGTTTCTGAGGCGGCAATTATTCTGATATCAAACATCGATTTAGTTTAGGGTTTGGTTGGGTAACAATTTAATTTTAAAAACGTTGCGAATTTAAAACTAAGGGAAGACAAATAAAAAGAGAATTTTATTAAAAAAAACTTGCAAAAGCATAAAGTTATTATTTATATTTGCACCACCAAACGCGGAAGTAGCTCAGTTGGTAGAGCTCCAGCCTTCCAAGCTGGTTGTCGCGAGTTCGAGCCTCGTCTTCCGCTCAGAAAAAAACCTCAAATGAAAGTTTGAGGTTTTTTGTTTTTTATGATGTTTTTTATTTCGTTATTAGAATCTTTTGGCGATAAACAGCATTTTTTTCATCTGTAAATTTTACAATATATTCGCCGACAGCAACTGAAGGTAGGTAAAACATGAATGGAGATTCTCTTGTTCCTTCAAAGTAATTATTGAATAAAATTTCCGTTGATTTCCCATCAATTCCAATCAGTTCTGCTTTTGTGATTTTTGCTTTTATTTCGTCTAAAGCAATAGATACCAATCCGCCAGATGTTGCTGGATTTGGATACATCAAAGGGTTATTTTTTTTTTGAAGAACTGTTGTTGTTGATAAATTGGACGTTTCCATTTTGTATACATTTAAACCAACGGCATAGCAAGTTTTACTTCCATCGGTATTCGAAACGACGCTCATTTTGTTGGCGTATTGTCCAATATCTTTACTGGTCCAAGATAAGCCACCATCTAAGGTTTCGTAGCCGTTGTTTTCTCCGCCAACCCAGCCAACATTTTCGTTGATAAAACCAATCCCAAATTCTCGAACGCCTGAATTTGCCAGCGGAAGTTCTGTCCAAGTAAGACCACCGTCGGTAGTTTTGACAATATAACGTTGCGTAGTAGCGGTATTGTAACTTTGAATGGTTGCAAATCCAACATTCTCTGAAGGGAATGAGGCTTTCCAGAAAATCTCATAAGTTCTAGTCGTTGTGAAAACGTTAGTCCATGTAGCGCCACCATCGGTCGTTCTTAGAATTCTTGCTTTTGAGTTGTTGATATTGTTACTGGTTCCAGCAAAGACATAACCGATTTGATCCGTTTGAAAATGAATGTCTAAGATCATTCTGCATTCATTCGAAAGATTGGTGCCAACCCAATTGTTTCCTCCATCGATACTTTTCATGATAACCGTTGGGGTTCCCACGCGACCAGCTGCATAAATCACGTTTTCGTTTACCACTTGTATGGCGCAAATGCCAGTCGGAACAATACCTGTGATATTTGCTGTGACAGAAGCCCAGCTATTTCCACCGTCAATTGTTTTGTATAATGGATTAGCATCAGTTACGCCAGGAAAGTAATTTGGACCAACATTTCCAGCAAATCCTACTTGATCATTGACAAAAGCGACACTTCTAAAATACGTGCCAGGGGAATTTCTCTGTTGAATCCAAGTTAAGCCACCATCGTTAGTTTTGTAAATTTTGCCAGAGCCATTGACAACCCAACCGGTGTTTTTATCGATGAAGAATATCCCGTCTTGTTTGCCGCCATTGTATGGTGCGCCATCTAGATTGGTCCAATTATATTGACCAAAAGTGATTAGGGAATAAAGGAATACAGTGAATGAAAAGATAATTTTTAGCATAGCGTTTCTATTTATTGGAATTTATTTTTACCAAAAATAAAAAAGCGCCATCATCAAATATTGTAAAAATCGGACAGGCTATTGGAATTCTTTAAATCAAAAAACTGCTTGGGTGTAACGGTGCTAAATTCTTTGAAATGCTTGATAAAATGGGATTGATCATAATAACCAACATCGAGAGCATGATTTAGAATAGAATCGGAAGAATTTTGTGTAAGTATAATAACCGACCGAAACCGGATAAGGTTGATATATTCATTTGGGTTGACACCAATTAATTTATTAAAGTAGCGATGAATCGTTCGCTCGGAAATGTCGAACTGTTTGGCAAGTTGTTGTACGGTGATATGACCATTGACGCGATTAATAGCTTCTATCATGAATTCAAAAACAGCAGGAGCGTTGCAGGTTATTTTAGTCATCAAGAAGTTTTCGATGAGCGCCACACGAAGTTCGTCGGTTTTCGCTTCTGCTAGTTTTTCCCCTAAAAGACCTATTTCAATAGGCTTGAAAACATCGGTGAGTGAAATGGCATCTTCCTCGTAAATTCTATCCATAGGGATTTTCGTAAACAACGACAAACCATTAGGAATCACCAGTCGAAGAGATACATTGAAAAAATCGCCTTGAGTTTTAATCTCGCTGGGTTTATTTAAGGTATTTCGAGTTCCATATTGTGGCATTATTTGGAAGTCGGAAGTATTCTTTACGAGTAAATCATGACAAAGTAAAACCAAATCCACAGATATTATTCGGTAAAAATACACTAGAGGTAATTTCATCCGCCGATCGCCTCCAAAAAACAATCGCAGCTATTTTTTGTCTGAGAAGCGGATGAGATGGGATGTATTTTTTTATAGATTCCATACGATAAGGTGGTCACGTAGCTTTATGGTACAAAATCTTAGTGCAAAAACAATATAATTTGTTACAAGGAGCACAAAAATTTTGAATCAAAAAAGCAAGGATAAGTTTCCGTTGTTTTAATAGAATCAGAGGCCTAAATGTCAAATAGATTTACTATTTAAACCGCCACAACACCCTTAATATGTGGATGCGGTTCATAGCCTTCCAACGTAAAATCTTCAAAAGTAAAGTCGAAGATATTCTTTACTTCCGGATTTAAAATCATTCTAGGTAACGGTTTTGGTTCACGAGACAATTGCAATTCTAATTGTTCAAAGTGATTGTTATAGATATGAGCGTCACCAAACGTGTGGATAAATTCACCCGGTTCTAAATCACAAACTTGTGCAATCATCAATACCAGAAGTGCGTACGAAGCAATATTAAAAGGAACACCCAAAAAGATGTCAGCAGAACGTTGGTATAATTGACAAGACAATTTTCCATCGGCTACATAAAACTGAAAAAATGCATGACATGGCGGTAAAGCGACTTTCCCATTTGCAACGTTTTCCGCAAAAGATTTAGAAGTATCTGGTAAGACTGATGGATTCCAAGCGGAAATCAACATGCGACGACTATTCGGATTTGTTTTTAAAGTCTCAATCAATTCTGAAATCTGGTCGATATTTTCACTGTTCCAGTTGCGCCACTGGTGTCCGTAAACTGGACCTAAATTCCCGTCTTCATCGGCCCATTCATCCCAAATTTTAACGCCGTTTTCATTCAAGTAGCCAATGTTGGTGTCGCCTTTTAAAAACCAGAGCAATTCATAAACAATCGATTTTACATGAAGTTTTTTAGTAGTGACCATCGGAAAACCCTCACTCAAATCAAAACGCATTTGATAGCCAAATACACTTTTCGTTCCTGTTCCTGTTCGATCTCCTTTTTGCGTACCGTTTTCCAGCACGTGTTTTACTAAGTCGTGGTATTGTTTCATTTGGTTTAATCGTTGAATTGTTTAATCGATGAACCGTTTAATCGTTTAACTGTTGATTCGCATCTCGATTACACGATTAAGCAAATCAACGATTAAACGTTTACGGTTCTCGCTTCGAAATCTCATCTCGAATCTTCGCAGCTTTTTCGTAATCTTCATCTCGAACTGCGCCTTCTAAAAGTTCATGTAATTCTGAGAGACTGTGTTTTGTATAAGTTTCACCCGACTGATTGCTTTCTTCCATGCCAAAAGTTTCCGGTGTAGAAAGCACACCATCTAAATCTGCATCTTCTTTAGTGGCTTCTAAAGCATTTCCTTTTAAATAAATCCCTGCTTTGTCTAATATATTTTTATAAGTAAATATTGGCGCCGAAAAACGCAAAGCCAAAGCGATGGCGTCAGAAGTTCTAGCATCAATGATTTCTTCAATTTTATCTCTTTCGCAAATGATACTGGAGAAAAAAACACCGTCGACCAATTTGTGAATGATCACTTGTTTGATAACAATATCAAATCGTTCCGCAAAGTTCTTGAAAAGATCATGGGTTAAAGGACGTGGTGGTTTGATTTCTTTTTCTAACGCTATTGCAATCGACTGTGCTTCGAAAGCGCCAATAACAATAGGCAATTTGCGTTCACCATCTACTTCATTCAGGATCAAAGCATACGCGCCGTTTTGAGTTTGACTGTATGAAATCCCTTTAATTGTTAATTTAACTAAGCTCATAATTGCAAAAGTACAACGAAATGTTCCAAAGTACCAAGATATTTTTAAATTCAAAACAAAAAAAAGGCTATCCAAACAATCTCTATTTAGATAGCCTTTTCTAGGCACAATTTATGAAAAAAAATTAGTTTTGAGCTTTAAAGGCTTTAAATTTTTCAATCAATTTTGGAACAATTTCGAACGCATCTCCAACCACACCATAGTCAGCAACCTTAAAAAAAGGCGCTTCAGCGTCGGTATTGATTACCACTTTCACTTTAGAAGAGTTGATTCCAGCGATATGTTGAATCGCGCCTGAAATTCCAACCGCGATATACAAATTCGTTGCAACAGGTTTTCCGGTTTGACCCACATGTTCTCCGTGAGGTCTCCAACCTAAATCAGATACCGGTTTTGAACAAGCTGTTGCGGCTCCCAATGTCGCGGCTAATTCTTCAATCATGCCCCAGTTTTCTGGGCCTTTCATGCCACGACCAGCAGAAACTACAATATCCGCGTCAGCAATCGTCACTTTTCCAGATGATTTTTCTACCGATTGTACTTTCACGCCAAAATCAGCATCACTGATTGATGGAGAGAAATCTTCAGCAGCCATCGACGAAGCATTTTCAAAAATACCGTAGGAGTTTTTAGCCAAACTCAACACCTTAACGTCTGTATTGATTTCAGTAATGTTGAATGCTTTGTTAGAAAATGCTGTTCTCTTCACTTGAAATGGACTCGTGCTTACTGGCAATCCAACCACGTTCGAAGCAAATCCAGCGTCTAAGGCAACAGCCACAAGCGGAGCCAAATACAAACTATCCGTCGTAGAAGACAGTAAAACCAATTTTACATTTTCCTTTTGAGCTGCTTGCTTAATCGCATCAGCATACGCTTTTGCCGTAAAGCCACTCAGTTTGTCGTTGTTGATTTTTAATACTTTATCAACGCCGTATTTTGATAATTCCGAAACATCACCAGCATTTACAGTAACAGCAGTGACTGTTGTTCCCAAATCAGTGGCAACTTTTTTTGCGTACGACGCTAGTTCGAAAGCCACTTTCTTAAATTTTCCTTCTGCAGATTCTGCGTATATAAGTATAGACATCTTTGTAATGTTTATTTGTTGATTTGTTTAATCGTTCATTTGTATGGGCGTGTCCCTGCGGGTCGGGCTTTTCGCAGTACGCGGTACTTGCTGCAATCCCTCACGCGAACCTGCAAAACTAGATGACTTTTGCTTCGTTGTGCAAAGCGCTAATCAATCCGTCTAAATCGTCGGCTGAAAATAATTTCACTGCCGATTTTGGCGCTGGTTTTTCAAATTTTACTGCCTTAGTTTCGCTATTCGCCGCTACTGGTTCTAACACTGTCAAAACTTTCGTTCTGGCGGTCATAATTCCACGCATATTCGGAATTCTCAAATCTTTTTCTTCTACCAATCCTTTTTGTCCGCCGATAATTAGAGGTAAGGAAGTCGATACAATTTCTTTTCCACCATCAATTTCTCTGGAAGCTTTGGCTGAAGTGCCGTCAACAGTCAATTCGATACAAGAGTTAACAAAGTTGTATCCCAATAATCCTGCTAGCATTCCCGGAACCATTCCACCATTATAGTCTAAAGATTCTTTTCCGGCAATGACCAAATCATAGCCGCCATTTTTGATGACTTCGGCGAGTTGTTTCGCTACATAAAACCCGTCAGTTGGATTGGCATTGACACGAATGGCTTCGTTAGCTCCGATCGCTAAGGCTTTTCTCAAAGTTGGCTCTGTATCCGTGCCGCCCACGTTAACAACAGTAACGTTTGCACCTTGCTGCTCTTGAAACCAAATTGCACGAGTCAATCCGAATTCGTCGTTGGGATTGATCACAAATTGAACGCCGTTGGTATCAAATTCTGAATCGCCGTTGGTAAAATTAATCTTGGAAGTAGTATCAGGTACGTGACTGATGCAAACTAATATTTTCATATTTCTAGGTTGTTTATGTAAAAAATGTTGCGCAAAATTAGGACATTATTTTTAATTATTTACTATGCTTGCATAATAAATTTCCCTATTATAACGATTTCGTAGCCCCGATAGTAGCGGCATCCTTTTTTGCTTGCAAAAGCCCCTCGACTGCAGTTGGGGTGAAAAGCAAAAAAGATAGAGCGGATAGCGGGAAGGAGCTCCTAATAAAATACCAAAATTTTATGCTTATAGTTGTTTAAAATATTTATTTTTGCTGTTCAAAATTCGAAAATACTATGAGAACGATACAATTTAGAGAAGCAATTTGTGAGGCAATGAGTGAAGAAATGCGCCGTGACGAATCGGTGTATTTGATGGGAGAGGAAGTTGCAGAATATAATGGTGCGTACAAAGCATCGAAAGGAATGTTAGACGAATTCGGTCCAAAAAGAGTTATTGACACGCCAATTGCAGAATTAGGTTTTGCTGGAATAGCGGTTGGTTCAGCGATGAATGGTTGTCGACCAATAGTAGAGTATATGACCTTCAACTTTTCGTTGGTCGGGATTGATCAGATTATTAATAACGCAGCAAAAATGCGTCAGATGTCAGCGGGACAATTTCCGATGCCGATGGTTTTTCGTGGACCAACAGCTTCTGCGGGACAATTAGGAGCAACACACTCGCAGGCTTTTGAGAATTGGTTTGCGAACACGCCTGGTTTGAAAGTGGTAGTTCCATCAACAGTTTATGATGCAAAAGGTTTGTTGAAAGCGGCTATTCGTGACAATGACCCAGTAATTTTTATGGAGTCAGAGCAAATGTACGGTGACAAAGGTGAAGTTCCAGAAGGAGAATACACCATTCCACTAGGTGTTGCAGATATTAAAAGAGAAGGAACTGATGTAACGATTGTGTCTTTTGGTAAAATTATCAAAGAAGCGCATATTGCAGCAGACGAGTTAGCGAAAGAAGGTATTTCTTGTGAAATCATCGACTTGCGTACTGTTCGCCCAATGGATTATGACGCGATTTTGAATTCAGTTAAGAAAACCAACCGACTCGTAGTTTTAGAAGAAGCTTGGCCATTTGCAAGTGTCGCTTCAGAAATTACCTATATTGTTCAAGAACGTGCGTTTGATTACTTGGATGCGCCAATTCAGCGAATTACAACTGCGGATACGCCAGCGCCTTATTCTCCAACCTTACTAAAAGAATGGTTGCCTAATTCGGGAGATGTGATAAAAGCGGTTAAAAAAGTGATGTATAAAAGCAATTAACAATTGATAATTGACAATTGATAATTATTTTGGGTAATTTGAAGCCTACATTTTAATTGTTAATTATCCATTATCAATTAATCAATATATTTGAAACTTCATCAAGTTCGTTTTGGTGGAGTTTTTTTTTCCTATGAAGAAAAGTTTATTTTTACTATTATTCGCCATTATATCACCGATGCTCTTGGCTCAAACCAAAGTGAGCGGAATTGTGGTTGACAATTCGAATCAACCGATTCCATATGCCAATGTCATTTTCAAAAATTCTACACAAGGAACCGTTACCAATGAAGATGGTAAGTTCTATCTTGAATCTGAAAAAACATACAAGACCCTTCAAGTTTCCTTTATGGGTTTTGAAACCAAAGAAGTGCCGCTGACCAAAGAAGTCAATTACAATTTTAAAGTCACCCTCAGCGACGGACAAAAACTCAAAGAAGTCGTAGTTTACGCGGGAAAGACTTCTAAGAAAAACAATCCAGCACTAGATATTCTCCGAAAAATTTGGGAACGCAAACGCAAGAATGGTTTGAATATGTTCAACCAATACCAAATGGAGAAGTATGAGAAAGTAGAATTTGACATGAACTCGATAGACAGTGCTTTTATGAAGAGAAAAATCTTCAAAGGCATGGAGTTTATTTTCAATCAGGTCGATACTTCAAAAATTACCGGAAAAACGTATTTACCGATTTTTATCAATGAAGCTTTGTCGGATGTCTATGGAGATAATGTGCAGAAAAAAGTCAAAGAAATTCTAAAAGCCAACAAAAATTCAGGTTTTGAAACCAATCAGCAATTAATTGCCTTTATCAAAGATCTCTATTCTGACTACAACATCTACAATAATTATGTGACTTTTTTTGATAAGAGTTTTACAAGTCCATTGTCACGAACCGGAATCGACGTCTACAATTATGTGTTGACCGACACTGCTTACATCGACAAGAAATTGTGCTATAACATTGTCTTCTATCCACGGCGGAAAAACGAATTGACTTTCAAAGGAGATTTTTGGGTCAATGATACTACTTGGGCAATCAAAAACATCAACATGGCGGTGACAAAAAGCGCCAACATCAACTGGGTAAAAGATATTTATATAGAGCAAGAATTCGAGGTAATGAATGATTCCGTTTTTCTGCTGACCAAAGATTATATGATGTCTGATTTTGCCTTAAATAAAAAGGAAAAATCAAAAGGAGTTTACGGTAAAAGGACAACCTATTTTAGAAATCACCAGTTCAATAAGGAAAAACCGCTAGACTTCTATAAGGAGGATGTGAATTATAATGACGAATCTGTTTATCTAAAACCCGACGAATATTGGGCGGAGAACCGTTTTGAGAAATTGTCCAAAGATGAACTAGGCGTATACAAAATGCTAGACACTTTGAAAACGGTCAAAAAATTCAAACGTCTTTACGATTTAGTATCGATTATTGGAAGTGGCTATGTTCCGCTGGGGAATGTCGAGTATGGTTCGATTTATTCTACGATTGGTAATAATGACGTCGAAGGAATACGGATTAGAGGAGGATTGCGAACCTACTTTAATTCAAATGATCCATGGCGTCTCGAAGGCTATCTCGCTTACGGATTCAAGGACGACGTAGTCAAATACGGGCTTTCAGGAAAATGGATGATCAACAAAAAAAATAGAATCATCCTTTCTGGAGGAAACCGACGCGACGTAGAACAAATAGGTGCCAGCCTCACGACAACGAGCGATGTCCTCGGTAGAAGTTTTGCTTCATCTGCTTTACTGACCACCGGTACAAATGGAAAGCTAACCAAAATCAATTTGACCGCTTTAAAATTAGAAATAGAGCCAATGAAGAATTTGACGCTACAGGCTGGATTTACCTACCGAACGCTAATTTCTGCATCTCCGACTTTTAGTTTGGATTATTTTACTGACAATACACGCACAACAATAAAAAGTGACGTCGTTCAGCCAGAATTGAGCTTGCAAGCTGATTTTACACCCAAAAGAAAAACGGTTGGATACGGCGTAGAGCGAAATATAGTTGACAATCCGTATGCTAGAGTATTTGCCAATTACAGCCGAGGTTATAAAGGTTTTATGAATGGAGATTTCTCTTACAACAAATTCCAAATCTATTACAATCAGCCCATCGTCATTGGCGCAATTGGTCGAACCAACTTAATTGCCGAAGTCGGGAAAACCTATGGTAAAGTGCCGCTCGGTTTACTTAGTGTGGTTCCGGGAAATCAAACCTATTTCACCATCGAAAATACTTTTAACAACTTAGATTTTTATGAATTTGTTACCGATGAATATGCTACTTTTCAATGGATTCACAACTTTCAAGGAAAAATATTTGCCCGAGTGCCGTTCTTAAGGAAGTTAAACTGGAGAGAAATCGTTGGTTTTAGAGGTGTTTATGGAACCGTTTCCGACGAAAATATAGCACTCAACGCCTCTGATTTGATCTACAACGCTCCAGAAAAATTCTACTGGGAATACAGTGCAGGCGTCGGAAATATCTTCAAAGTATTGCGCATCGACTTTTCGTGGAGAGGTAACTATTTAGACGTCCAAGGAGCCAATCGATTCACAGTAAAAGCAGCTATTGGGTTTTATTTTTAGAAGCTTAATCCAGCTGTTCGCTATATCTTTTTTGCTTGTCACCCTGAGCGTCTACCTGTCGGCAGACAGGCAGTCGAAGGGCTTCTGATAAAGCAAAAAAGGATGCCGATGCCATCTGGGCTAGCACCACCCCGCCCTTTGGGCACCCCTCCAAAGGAGGGGAAAACACACATTATGAAAGAAGCATTCGATTTCTTAACGGCTCAAGAACCAGTATTTAAATCTATTGTCAATCAATACGGCTTGCCAACCATTCCGTCGCGACCACCCGGATTTGAA
>JBIKRP010000426.1:0-3798 GCA_044349145.1 Flavobacterium sp. | reverse complement strand
TTGGGTTAATGCAACAAATCCTATTATCTGGACAGGCCTTACACCAGAAACGGCTTATGTATACTACGTAAGAACAGATTGTGGTGGCGGAATTATTAGTACTCCTGCGGGACCAAGAGCATTTACAACCGGTATTGCTTGTCCAAGACCAACAGTCTTGACGGCAACAGCAACTTCTTTTGGAGGAACTTTTGGATGGACGAATCCAACAGGTACTGCATGGCAAGTTTTAGTTTTGCCAGCAGGATCTCCTGCGCCAACTGCTACAACAACAGGTTGGATTCCAGTAAATCCAGGTGAAGCAGGTCCTGGGCCACTTTGGAGTTGGACATACAACGGACCACCTTTAACACCAGAAACCAACTATGTTTATTATATTAGAACAGATTGTGGTATAGTAAATGGTTTGAGCACTTGGGCTGGACCTAGAACTTTCACGACGACACCAACCTGTTTTAAACCAACGGCATTTTCATCCACTGCACTTCAAGCATTTCAAGTTACTTTGACATGGGACAGTGTGGCGACCACTACCGCTTGGCAGATTCTTGCGCTTCCGCAAGGCGATCCAGCACCAGGGCCTGGTTCGACAGGATGGGTTTCGGTCGATGCATTAACAGTAGGATTTACGCAAATCGATGCGAATTCATTTAGTTATGTCTATACTGGTTTAACTCCTGAAACAGCCTATTCATTTTATATAAGAGGAAATTGCGAGCCTGGATTTGGAACAAGTACATGGACAACGCCGAGAAATGTTACCACACCGCCATCTTGTTATAAACCATCGGCTCAAACCGCAACAATTTTAACTCCGTTTAATCCAGCTGTAAGTCCGTTCACCGCGACTTTAGGTTGGACAAATAACGTAAATAGTCCGGCGACAGAGTGGCAAATTTCAATTCAAGCGACAGGTTCACCAGCACCTGCTGTTACACAAGTAGGAACAACAGTTACAACTAATCCATACTTGGCAACAGGTTTAACACCAAACACTTGCTATGATTACTATGTAAGAAGTGTTTGTGGTGGCGTAAATGGTTTAAGTACATGGACAGGACCTTTCAATTTTTGTACACCACCTACTTGTCCTCAACCAATTAATTTAGGTTCAACAAACCCAAATGAGCCAACGGCCAATCTAAATTGGACAGAGGCAGGTACGGCAACCCAATGGGAGTATATTTTTCAACCACCTCTAGGGCCTGTTCCAGGAGCTGCAACATCTGGTACTATAACAAACGGACCAGCAGTGGCTAATGTTGTAACTGTAAATACAGGTACTTTAGCACCTGGTTTTTATGAGTTTTATGTTCGAAGTATATGTTCCGATAGCGACAAGAGTATTTGGACTGGACCGCAAACTTTCTTTATAGCACTTCCTCCAGCACTTTGTGCGAGTGTTGAAATTGACGTTGCTACTACAAGTCCAGGAGTTATCGATTTATGTCCAGGAGAATCTTGCGTAGATCTTACAGCGGAATTTACAGACTCGAAAGATACTTCAACGTATACCGTTTTGCCAGTAATATTTGCTCCACCATTTCCGTTTACGGGAGGAACACAGCTTCCAGTAACTACGGATGACGTTTGGTCGGCACCTTTCACGCTGCCATTTAACTTCTGCTTCTACGGTGTTAATTATCCTACAGTGAATGTTGGATCGAATGGCGTGTTAACATTTAATACACAAGCTGCAAATTCAAATTGTCCATGGGCTTTTACTCAAACAATACCTAATCCAGCTTTCCCAATTCGAAATGCAATTTATGGTGTTTACCAAGATATTAATCCAAATGTCGATACAGCTCCGATTCAAAGAAGTATTAACTATCAAATATTAGGTGAAGCGCCTTGTAGAGCATTTGTTGTAAATTATTATAATATTGCACAATTTAGTTGTAATCTAACTTTGCCTCTTCAAACAAGTCAAATTGTTTTATATGAAACTTCCAACATAATCGAAGTATATGTTGAAAATCGTATATCTTGTACTACATGGAACAGCGGAAGCGGAGTTATTGGACTTCAAAACAATGCGGGTACCATTGCTCATTTCCCACCAGATAGAAATACAGGTCAATGGACTGCTACAAATGAGGCATGGCGATTCACACCAGACGGAAATTCAATTGTAGAATTCTCTTGGTTAAAAGATGGAGCGTTTTACAGTAGTGATGCGACAATCAACGTTTGCGTTTCGGAAGACACTAACATGACTGCACAAGCGATATACACAGGATGTGGAGGTCAAACAACGACTAAGACAGAAAACGTATTACTTAATGTAACGGACCAAATTCTAGAGCCGATTGAAAATGTAGTATCTTGTCAATCATATGATTTACCAGCATTGACAATAGGAAATTACTTTTCTCAAACAGGAGGTGTAGGTCCAATAGGTCCAACAATCACAAATCCAGGTATAAATACAATTTATGTGTATGCAGAAACTACAGCGGTTCCAGCATGCGAATACGAAATTAGTTTTACGGTAGATATTCAACCTGAGTTGGTTGCGCCGGTATTAGATCCTGTCACTTCATGTCAAAATTATGATTTACAACCTTTAACAGATCCATTTAATTATTACACAGGACCAGGCGGAACCGGAACGATGTATACTGGTTTGGATGTAGACGAAATTACTACTCCAGGTCTACAAACACTTTATGTTTATGGCGTATCTGGGGAATGTGTTGCGGAAAGTAATTTTACCATTACTATTGATCCAATTTTAACTCCAGATTTTCCTACACCACTTACCTTCTGTGTAGGGTCAACTGCTCCTGCTTTAGAATTAACATCTCCTAATGGAATTACCGGAACTTGGTCCCCAGCAACAATACAAACAGCAACGATAGGAACTTCGGATTATGTGTTTACTCCTGATGGTGGCACGGAACCAAGTCCAAACTTGGTGGTGAATGGTGATTTCTCATCAGGCAATACAGGATTTACATCAGATTATGATTTCTTAACGGTTACGGTACCAGCGGGTGAACAAAAAACCTATGGCATTGTAACTAATCCTAATGCTTGGTTCCCAGGTTTTTCAGCTTGTACAGACCATACGTCAGGTGCTGGAAATATGATGGTGGCGGACGGTTCTACTTCAAATGCCGGAAATGATATCGTATGGAGTCAAACAATCCCAGTAACGGCAAATGAAAATTATACTTTTAGTTATTATTTAGAATCTGTGGTTGCTCAAAATCCAGCGCAAATCGATGTGGTTATTAACGGAACTGTTGTAGGCTCTGCGACAGCAGGAGCTACTATTTGTGATTGGGTTCAATATACTTATTCGTGGAATTCAGGAACTAGTACCTCAGCGCAAATCAGTCTTTACAACAGAACTGTGACAAGTGCCGGAAATGATTTTGCAATTGATGACTTGTCATTCATTCTAAACACTGGGCCTTGTGCAACAACTCAAACAATCACTGTAACTATTACAGATGCGGGCATTACTCCGACATTTGCTGCAATTAATGACTTCTGTTCAGGTACAGCTACACCGCAGTTAGAGCCTGTATCGCAGAATGGCATTACTGGAAGTTGGTCACCTTCTGTAATCGATAATATTACAGTAGGAACAACAACCTATAATTTTACACCAGATGCTAAGCAATGTGCTACCCCTCAAACGCTCACTGTAAATGTTACTGCTCCGAATATTATTCCAACATTTGCTGCAATTAGTGACTTCTGTTCAGGTACAGCTACACCGCAGTTAGAGCCTGTGTCACAGAATGGCATAACTGGAAGTTGGTCACCTTCTGTAATAGATAATAT
>JBIKRP010000270.1:0-3809 GCA_044349145.1 Flavobacterium sp. | reverse complement strand
TTGATCCCATACACGATTAACTGCTTGGGTAGAAGTCATTCCTTGTTGTCCGCTTTTTTCAAGGTTACTGACCTTAATTCGAAACTCTTCAAAGGAAATGTCTTTATCGTTTACGGTTCCGATATACTTTGAAGTTTGATTAAATCCACCGTTATTATATAAATCTTGAACGATAAATGCTAATAAAGAAAATCCAATAACTAGAATTAATAGTAATGATCGTTGTCTAATTTTTTGTAAAACTGCCATCTTTTATAGTGTTAATTTTTATTTCAGTTTGCGAAAATACAATTATCTATTTAATAACCATAGCTGTATGGTTATATTTTGCAAGAAATTTTCTTTTTTTTGGATTTTCTATTCTAGGATATTCATTTTGACCACTTCGATCTTCTTATTGGTGGCTTCTTCAATCGTAAAACGAATTTTATCTATCGTGATTTGGTCACCTTGCGAGGGGATTTCTTTACTGTGGTATACAATGTATCCGCCTAAAGTACCGTAGGAATCACTTTCTGGAATCTGCAATTTATAAGTTTGATTCAGATATTCAACATCTAATCGAGCGGAAAACAAGTACACATCATCTTCAATTCTTTTTTCCAATAATTCCTCGGTTGAATCATGCTCGTCTTCAATTTCGCCAAACAATTCTTCGACGATGTCTTCAACAGTTATCATACCGGAAGTTCCGCCGTATTCATCCAAAACAACGGCGACACTTTTTCTCTTTTTAGTGAGAATTTCTAAGACGTCTTTAATCAAAATAGTTTCAGGTACAAACTCAACGGGTATCAAAACCGACTTAATGCTTCTCGGTTTTTTAAATAATTCAAAAGAATGAACGTATCCCAATATGTCGTCTAGCGAATTTTGATGCACTAATATCTTAGAATACCCGGTTTCAACAAACTTATTCCTTAGTTCTGAAACTGATTCATGTATTTCCACAGCGGAGATTTCAGTTCTTGGCGTCATAATATCCCGTGCTTTAACCCCTGAAAACTCCAGCGCATTTTGAAAAATCTGAATTTCAGAATCCATGTTTTCTTGATCTTCCACAGTACTCATCTGCTCGGTGATATAATTCCCAAGTTCGACTTTGCTAAAAAATAACGGCACATAATCGCCTTCTGTTTTAAAAAAATGCTTCAAAATAAAGTCCGATATCCAGAGGATAAAGGTTGAAATGAAGTAAAAAAGCAAATAGAAAAAATAAGCGGGTAGCGCAAAAAACTTAATGAAAGAATTGGCGTAGATTTGAAAAAATACTTTTGGGATGAATTCGCTTGTCACCAAAACAATTAGCGTAGAAAGAGAAGTTTGAATTAAGACGTTGGATAAATTTGTTAAATTCAATCCTAAATGAGCAATCCAATTCATTAGAAGTTCTCCCATAAAAAACCCGTAAACAACCAAGACGATTGTATTTCCAATCAACATTGATGCGATGAACTGTGATGGTTTTTCGGTAAGTTTTGTTAGTACTTTTGAGAGGAAATTTTGCTGCTTCTTTTCAATTTCAAGGTAGATCTTATTTGACGAAACAAAAGCAATCTCCATTCCGGAAAAAAGTGCCGCTAGTATTAGACATAATATGATAATACTAATTTCCATGCACTAGGAGTTGTTATTTCTATTCTCAAATTTCTTTGCAAAACTTCTCCTAAAAAAAAACATAAATAGAGAAACCGCAGCGATAATTGCAGACAACCAAGGTGAGTCGCCAGCATTGAATTTCGAAAAAGCATCGTATACAAAAAATCCGCTAAAGACAAGATATACGTACTGGGTGTATTTTAAATAATTCATGGTTTATTTTATTCGGCTTGGTCTATCTCGCCATTAATACGTTGTGAATTTAGAATTTTAAAATCCTTACTAAAATCGATTCCTTCTCCGTAAGAAATACCTTTTGGATCCGTAAATTTAAACTTTTTTTCAGTAAAAAACCATTCGTTCTTCTGGTCGTAGTAAAGTTGAGTTGTTTCGAGCATTTGATTGGTTTCATTGGAGATTACCACATTCTTTTGAAGGTCAATCAAATCAGTCCCTTTAAACATGACGGCATAATCTGAGGAGATAAACGTGCGTTTGCCTTTTGAATCATACATGGTCACATGGATTCCTTTAGGAAATTCTGTAAAGGGAAATTCTACGTTGGAATAATCAAGCATTTTCGGACTGACCAAAATTGACTTAATACGTCCTGAATCTGTGTACTTTAAGTTGAAATTGTCCGCCTCGCCATTAGGTACAAACTCCGAATAATTTATTTTTTGAACTTCTCTAAAATTACTTTCACACCCTAACATTAGGAATAGACCTGTTCCTAAAAACAAGAATAGCGTTTTGGTGGGTTGAAAGATTTTCAAATCAAAATAGTGTTAAGCTTTGAATGCTATGTTAATGGCAAATTAATCGTACTTCCTTTTGATAAACCATCGGTCATTTAAGGACAAACTCAACAGAAAGTTTGTGTAATTCTCTTCGACCAATGAGGCTTTTGCAGTTCCCCGCTTTCCGTATTCAACACCTATATTGACGTTGGAGAAGGCGCCGCCAAGGGGCAACCCTAATCCCGCTGAGAGCGCATAGTCTTTTAAATCTTGGTTATTTATAGTCATGCCAGTATTTTCATATCGGAATCCACCTCGATAAGTAATTTTCTTCAGATAGTTTGAAAATGCCGACGCATCAGGAATGTAGTAACCTCCTAAATTATACTTCACTGCATCTCTATAAATAACATTTGAAATGTCTGGTGTACGATTTCCAAACCTACTGTTTTTCTGAAAAGTTACTTCTGATCCGAGCATCCATTTTTTGTTTTGTCCTACCCCAAGTCCAAAAGTAACCTTGGAAGGGAGTTTAATCGTATAGGAATTCCTAATTTCATCTAATTGATCTACGTCTTGTGGATCAAAGAAATCAGAATACAAGACAGATGAAATTATTCTTGAATTCTTCGATTGCAATTTACTTTCCGGAGTATAAATAACGCTACCAAAAACATTTAATTTCTGACTTATCTTTCTCTGATAGATTACGCTTAAATTCACATTAAATCCCGACAAATCAGAAGTATTCAGCTCTTGCGTTCCGAATTGCACCTCTGGAATTTTTTGAACGTTCCTAGTCTCTATTCTTCCAAAATTATAATTAGCATCTACTCCAATACTTAAATTAGAAGTCAATTTATGACCATAGCCTAAAAAAACTTTGTTGACGCCACCAGTACCATCATATCTATTTACTGTTCCATCTATATTTACGTTGCGAATTCGATATCCTACAGAGGAATAAGGAATCAATCCGAATCCGAATCCCGCATTTTTTAATGGAATACCGACTGCCATATAGTCTAAAGTTGATCTTTGTGCTTTTTCATTTTTTTGTTCAGCATTCAATTTGGTGTAAGTTGAAGTTCCGCCTGCAGTAAAAGTAGTCATCTGCAGACTTGCATAAGTTGCTGGGTTAAGAATATTGACATGAAGACTATCAGGAAAAATCGATACGCCGCCCATAAGTCGATTTTCGACCGTTCCTCGAAAACGGACTTCGCCAATTCCGTAAAATGAATATGGAGAAGAGGTGCCTTGTTGCGCTAAGGTTGTAATAGAGGATAAAACAAAAAAGGCAAATAATAATTTCTTAATCATTGTTGATTTGATATTGAAAAGTTTTGTACAGACTTTCTAAGAGAAAATTTGAATTGGCAAATATGGTATTTTTTAATCGCTTAGCCAAAAAAACTGCATCTCCGCCCGTTAAAATTATGGTAATGTTTGCATTCTCACTTTGGTATT
>JBIKRP010000021.1:0-12919 GCA_044349145.1 Flavobacterium sp. | reverse complement strand
AAGAAAACAAATTTCCGAACAGTAGGATTCATGGCGCGATGCTTTTGATAATTATTTTCTTTCAAAGATAAAAAAAACGCTACTTTCGTACTATGATTTTCTTGAGAAAAATACTTTTCCCAATAGCCATTTTATACGGTTGGATAATTCAGTTACGAAATTTTCTTTATGACAAAGGAATACTAAAATCGTATTCGTTCGACATTCCTATCATTGCAGTTGGCAATTTGAGTGTTGGCGGAACAGGAAAAACGCCACAGATTGAATATCTCATTCGATTGCTTTCAAAAAATTCTAAAGTTGCAACATTAAGTCGCGGTTACAAACGCAAATCGAATGGTTTTATCTTAGCCAATGAACATGCCACTGCCGAGACTCTGGGAGATGAACCGTTTCAAATACACCAAAAATTTTCGGATGTTCAAGTTGCCGTTGATGCTGACCGAAAAAATGGCATTGAACAATTGCTTTCTCAAAATACAAAGCCCGAAGTAATTTTATTGGATGATGCTTTTCAGCACCGCAGGGTCAAAGCCGGTTTTTACATCTTGTTGACTGCTTACGGCGATTTGTTTACCGATGATTGGATGTTGCCAACGGGAAACCTGAGAGAAAGTCGAAGTGGTGCCGCAAGAGCCGATATGATAATTGTCACTAAATGTCCGAACAATTTGTCTGAACTTGCTCAAAAAGAAATTAGAAGTAAGATGGAGCGATACCTTTTGCGTCGGAATGAAAGTAATGCTGCGGTGTTTTTTGCGGCTGTTGCATATGATGAATCGGTTTATTCGGTGGATGGGATTAAGAAAGTAAGTGAAATTAAAAACACTCCAAAATTACTTTTGGCGGGCATTGCAAAACCCAAACCATTTTTTGCATATTTGCAGCACGAAAACGATATCGTATTGACCTATGCAGATCATCATCATTTTAGTGAAAGCGATATTGATGTGATACGAAAACGGGCTGGAAATAAACACGTCATTACAACCGAAAAAGATTTTGTTCGATTAAAAGAACACTTGCCTTCAAGTCAATTATTTTATTTACCAATCAAAACAACCTTGATTGCTGCTGGCGATCAACTAGACCAAATTATATTAAATTATGTGGGAACAAGTACAAGAAACCGTTAGTTATATTCAATCGGCAACCCATTTCACCCCAGAATACGGTGTTATTTTAGGCTCGGGTTTGGGCAGTTTTACGGATGATATTCAGGTTGAATTTACACTTCCATACACTGCTATTCCGAATTTTCCTGTTTCGACCGTTGAAGGTCACAAGGGCGCTTTGGTTTTTGGAACAATCGGAACCAAAAAAGTCGTTGCGATGCAAGGAAGATTTCACTTTTATGAAGGATACGATATGAAGCAAGTGACTTTTCCTGTGCGTGTTATGAAGTATCTTGGCGTTCAAAAACTGATTGTCTCTAATGCCTCTGGTGGGGTTAATGACGCGTATCAAGTCGGTTCTATAGTGTTGATTAAGGATCACATCAATATGATGCCGGAACATCCTTTACACGGAAAAAATGACAGTCGTTTTGGTCCTCGATTTTTGAATATGAGCGAGCCTTACAGTCGGCCGATGATTGTCAAAGCTAAAGAATTGGCTAAGGAGTTGGGCATTACAGTTCATGATGGCGTTTACCTTGGTTTGCAAGGTCCGACTTTTGAAACCATTTCAGAATACCGCATGGTTAAGATATTAGGAGCGGATATGGTTGGGATGTCGACGGTTCCTGAAGTGATTGTGGCGCGTCACATGGATATGGAAACCTTCGGGATTTCTGTGATCACCGATATGGGCAATGAGGACAATATTGAAACCGTCAGTCATGCCGAAGTTCTGGAGGCTGCTAGAAAAGCCGAACCGCATGTACGAACTTTAATCAAAGAATTGATTCAACGTTACTAAGCTTCTTCTGCTAAATTATTGGCAATGATTCGATAGAAATCGGCGGGATCGAAAGGTTTGGTAATCACGTCATTCATGCCGTAGGACAATAACATTTCGCGATTTTCATTCAAAGAAATGGCAGTGAGCGCAATAATTTTAATCTTTTTGTCAAACGTTCGAATGGTTTGAGTAGCAATCGTTCCGTTGATTCCTGGTAAATGAACATCCATTAAGACCAGGTCATAGTGATTGTTTTTGACTGCTTCAATGGCATCTTCGCCATTATCAATAACATCAGCGCAAATCATCCCTTTATTTTCGACCATTCTTTTGGTAATCATTTGGTTGATTTTGTTGTCCTCAATCAAAAGGACCACTTTGCCATTTAGAATGGAGTCGTTTTGTTCGCTGATTTTTTCTTCTTTCACCAGTTCATTTTCACCGATTTTGAAGCTTAAATCAAAAGAAAAAGAAGATCCTTTTCCGACTTTACTTTCTAGTTTAATTTTGCCGCCAAGAATATCCACTAGCTTTTTAACGATGGTCAAGCCCAATCCGGTACCGCCATATTTTCGATTGATCTCGATGGAGCCTTGAGAAAAACTCTCAAAAACAGTTTCTATTTTTTCTTCTGGAATTCCGATACCGGTATCTACAATTTTAAAATGAATCGACGTAAATTCTTCATTGATTTCATTGACAGCAAGAATGACTTTTACCTCGCCATTCTTAGTGAATTTTAGCGCATTGTTAATCAAATTCAGGAATATCTGAGAAAGTTTCGTCGGATCGCCAATCAAGAAATCTGGAATGGTCGGATCGATTTCTATCGTAAATGTATTGTTATTGATAGAAGCCAATTCTTTGAGTGAATTTTGAATATTCGCAAGCAATAGTTTCAAATTGAAATTCAAATTTTCAGTTTCTATTGCATTCGATTCGATTCTATTGATTTCAAGAATTTCATTAATAAAAGTCAGCAAATAATTACCCGAAAACTTGAGTGAAGTCAAGTAATTCATCTGGCTTGGCTTGGGGTTTTCTTCCAATAACAAATGGGTAATACCATTGATTGCGTTCAGAGGCGTTCTCAGCTCATGGCTCACCGTTGATAAAAACTCAGCGCGCGCTTTTGAAGCTTTTTCTGCTTTTTCTTTAGCGATTTGCAGCTCGTTGTTTTTTTCTTTCAACAACATATTCGATTGGTTTCGAATAATATTGTTTTTGTAAAGTGATAAACTCAGTAGTGACAGAATTGTAATCAGTGCAATTGCTAGTATGCTGATGAGTTTGGCTACTTTATTGGCTTTTTGTTGTTCTTTGTTTTCTTTGTCAAGCTGTTCAATCGTTTTTAATCTTTCACTGTCTTTAAATGCGGCGTAGTCTTCCGTTCCTAACTTTTTAATATTCAGTGATGCGATACTATCCTTCAGGATCAGATAACCTTTCAAGTATTGATGTGCTTTATTAATATTTAAAAGTTTCTCATAGGTTTTGCTCAGTTCTAAGAGG
Source organism: Flavobacterium sp. (assembly GCA_044349145.1). GTDB lineage: Bacteria > Bacteroidota > Bacteroidia > Flavobacteriales > Flavobacteriaceae > Flavobacterium. The sequence goes on along the minus strand of JBIKRP010000021.1, from coordinate 9,505 downwards.
ATCTCTGACTTTTGTTCGAAATTTTTGTCTTTTGTATTGAGCGCCAAAGCACGAGTGAGGTAATTTAACGCTAAATTACTGCGATCATTGGCGAGTTCAATACTCCCGATTTGATACAGTGCTTCGGCTTTTGTTTTAGTGAAGTCATTACCATCTGGTTTTGCGATGATTTGATTAAAAATAGGAATTGCCTTTAGGTACTGTCCTTTCGCTTTGTATACGATTCCTTTTTGCAAATTGAGCAACTCAATGGCATCTGGAATTTTAATCGTTTGAAAAATCGTTTTGGCTTTATCAAAATTATTTTCTGCGACCAAATAGTTTTCTTTCTCCATAAAACAAAGCCCTAATTGGTAATAACAATAGGCTTGTTGACTTGAAGGTTTTAAGGTGTTGTATAAGGAGACGCTTTTGTAGTACGATTCAATCGCATCATCAAATTTTTTGAGTTCAAAATAAATACCACCAATCAGTTCGTTTGCATTGGCTTCTGACTTTACATCTTTTACTTCATGCGCATAGTCGATGGCTTTTTGCGCAAAATTGAGGGAGAACTTATAATTATTGGTCTTAATATTAAAGTTAGAAAGCTCGATATAATAAGCGATGCTATCCACTTTGGCAGCCTTTTTTTCGTTCTTTTGTGCAAAAGCAAAAGAACTTAGAAAAATTAGTAAGAGTAATAGATGCCTCATAAATAGCGCTTTATTGGTCTCAAAAATAGTTAAAACTATGCACTGTAGTACATTTGCCCTTTCAGCTTGTAAAAACTTTAACCGCAGATTCGCAGATTTTATAATTTTAATAATCTGTGAATTAGTGGTAAAAATTGTACACCTTTAAACTAACAGACTTACGGTCTGCAAAACAATCCTTTGACCTTTCGGTCCAGAATGGTTTTTTTTTCAAGGGCTTAAATATAGCAAATTTATTTTGCAGTCGTGTAAAGAATCAAGTCAATTATTCTGGAAGAGTAGCCAATTTCATTGTCATACCAACCCACTACTTTGACCATTTTGTCAATGACGGAGGTTAATTGTGCATCGAACAAACAGGAATTTCTATTTCCAATAATGTCTACCGAAACAATTGGGTCTTCGGTATAAGCCAAAATGCCTTTCAATTCGTTTTCAGCTGCTTTTTTAAAGGCGGTATTAATTTCTTCAATACTGACTTGTCTTTTTACGTAGCAAGTAATATCCGTCAACGAGCCGTCTGGTACAGGAACGCGAATGCCACTTCCCCCAATTTTTCCTTCAAACTCCGGAAAAATTTTCGTCAATGCTTTGGCAGCTCCGGTTGTTGTAGGAACAATAGATTGACTGGCTCCACGTGCGCGACGCAAGTCTTTATGGGGTTGGTCGTGCAAACTTTGATCGGTGGTGTAGGAGTGAACGGTGGTGATATACGCTTGCTCAATGCCACACAATTCGCTAATGATTTTAATCATTGGTGCTGCATTGTTGGTGGTGCAACTCGCATTGGATATTATTCTCTCAGTCCCATCAAGAATAGATTCATTTACTCCTAGTACGACAGTCTTAATACTATCAACTTCTGAAGGCGCGGATAAAATTACTTTTTTGGCACCCGAAGTAATATGCGCATTGATTTCTTCAAAAGTTTTGTATTTGCCTGTCGATTCTATGACGACATCAATGGCTAGCGGATTCCAATTGAGATTGGAAATGTGTTTTTCGTGAAAAAACAAATACGGTTTTCCATTGACGATAATTGACTTTTCGTCAAACGAACAATCATAAGGTAAAACACCGTGAATGCTGTCGTATTTGATTAGATGCGCCATCGTTTTGTTATCCGCAATGTCATTTATTGCCACCACTTCTATCGATGGGTGATCGAGCAGCAAGCGAAAGAGACTTCTGCCGATTCTTCCAAAACCGTTGATGGCGATTCGTGTTTTCATTTGAGTTACTGAACAGCTGAGTTAGTAAGTTTAAATCTTATGGACAAAAATCTAACAATCTAAAAATCGATTTACAAAATATGTTTCGCCGCTTTATAAGACGAACGCACTAAAGCGCCGCTTTCGACGTGACGGAAGCCCATTTCTAAACCAATTTTTTGGTATTTTTCAAATTGCTCTGGACGGATAAATTCTTTTACAGGTAAATGCTTCTTACTCGGCTGAAGGTATTGCCCAATGGTGACCACATCCACATTGGCAGTACGAAGATCGCGCATGGTGTGAATCACTTCTTCCTCCGTTTCCCCCAAGCCCAGCATGATTCCTGATTTGGTTCTGTTGATTCCTTTTTCTTTTAAGTAACGCAGTACTTCCAAACTACGATCGTATTTCGCTTGAATGCGCACTTCACGCGTCAAACGTCGCACCGTTTCTACATTGTGCGAAACCACTTCTGGATTGGCTTCGACAATTCTATCCAAATGTCTTTCGTTGCCCTGAAAATCCGGAATTAAAGTTTCTAAAGTTGTTTCTGGATTCATGCGTCGAATGGCTTTTACGGTTTCGATCCAAATAATCGATCCGCCGTCTTTCAAGTCATCGCGATCGACACTTGTGATGACCGCATGTTTGATGTTCATAATCTTAATCGAACGCGCCACTTTTTCCGGTTCATCCCAATCTACCGTTTCTGGCCGACCTGTTTTTACGCCACAAAATCCACAAGAACGCGTGCAAATATTCCCTAAAATCATAAAGGTCGCGGTTCCTTCGCCCCAACATTCGCCCATATTCGGGCAACTTCCGGAGGTACAAATCGTATTTAATTGGTACTTGTCAACCAAGCCTCTAAGTTCAGTATATTTTTCTCCAATAGGTAATTTTACTTTCAGCCATTTTGGTTTGGCTCCGCCCAATTCGCCTGCGGCTCGGGTGCCAACTGGTAAATTATTATCTATAACACTTTTCATAGCCACATTTTTTGAAGCACAAAGATAGGAAATAGGAATTAGGATTTCCGATTTTTGAAGTGGTGTTTTTTAGGAGCTTTTTCCTGCTGTTTGCTCTATCTTTTTTGTTTTTTGTCACCCTGAGCGCGGAGCGTGTCATCCTGAGCGCAGTCGAAGGACGAAGGGCTTTCTTAAAAAAACAAAAAAGGATGCCGCGGCCATCAGGGCTAGGGCAGTTGCTACAGGAAGAAAAACAGGTTGCGTAAAGTTATTTGTTCAAATTCATAACTTCTTTGACGAACGAATCTTCTTCATCAGGTGTAAGTATGATTTTTTGGTTGTCGTTTGTAATAATCAAAACCGTATGACTTCTCTGCGATGCGTACCAAGTCATATCCCCAAATTCTTTATTCCAAAATTTTCCGAAGTAGCCAAATAATCCACCAACGCCGAAGGTTCGGACTGCCCATCTTAATTTGCTGCTTTCTACTGCAGTTGCGCTGGCAATTTGACTTCGATCAATGATGACATCTTTAAATGGTCTTTTGATGATGAGACTTTTTTCGTTGATTTCGTATGACTTTGGACTAAGGCCATAGCACAAGACGTAGATCAAAAACAAAAAAGCAGCGACATAAATTGGTACGTCACTTTTTTCGTCTTGTTCCAAATAAATAGATCCGACGCCAATGACAAGGAATAGGATAGTAATTCCAATTGTCAAGGAAAGAGTTAACTTATCTAAAGAAGCTTTGAATATCATGTTGTTTGGTTTTACGCGTTGCTATTATTCTACAAAATCCATTTCAATATTGTGAGTTTCTTTAATGGTGTAAATCGCATAAAAACCAATGCCAAAAACAACAAAACCCACGATGGCAGCAGAAACAATAACCGTATTGGTTTTCTTAAAAAAGTCAAATCCTAAAAGCATGACGGGCAACATGCCACGAACCATATTCGGAATCGTTGTAGCGGCAGTACTTCTGATGTTAGTTCCGAATTGTTCGGCGGCGACGGTCACGAACATCGCCCAAAAACCCGTTCCCAAGCCAATCCAAGCGCAATAGAAATAGTACATATTCTCTGATTTGGGTCCACTAAAAAGTAAAAGCACCACGCCGAGAAGCGTAAATCCCATCATCAAAAACATTGTTTTTTTTCTGGATGCCAAACGATGTGATATAAATCCACTCGAGAAATCGCCTATCGACGCAAAAAGATACGACCACAGAATCGCTTTTCCGGGAACCAAGGTTTTGATGCCCATTTCAGGTGCAAATTGGTTCGCCATCAAAACCAAAATACCAATGCAAAACCAAATCGGTAAGCCAATTGCAATACATTTTAAGTATTTTATCAAACGTGCTTTATTGCTGAAAAACGAAAAGAAATTTCCTTTTTTTACCGCCGCATTTTGTTTCACCGCATGAAAAATGCCGCTTTCTGCCACGCTAATTCGCAAGACTAGTAATGCCAAACCTAAACCGCCACCAATAAAGTAGGCCGTGGTCCAATTGCCCGCTAGTTCAACAGTAAGTTGCGCCACTACTGCGCCCAAAATTCCAAATCCTGCGACCAATGAGGTTCCAATCGCACGCAGTTCTTTTGGTAGCGTTTCTGAAACTAATGTAATTCCAGCGCCTAATTCACCTGCCAAACCCACGCCGGCAATAAATCGCAATACGGCATAAGTTAATACAGGATCCGCAAAATGCATTTGAGGTAGGAAACCACAGGCAATATTTGCCAAAGAATAAACGAGAATGGAACCAAAAAGCACGGACAATCGGCCTTTTTTGTCGCCAAGAATTCCCCAGAGAATACCGCCGATAATCAAGCCAGTCATTTGAAAATTGAGGATGTAAGTACCAGCTACATCTACATCAAGTCCCATCGATTTTAAGCTGGGAACACGCACAATTCCGAAAAGCAGCAAGTCATAAATATCAACAAAATAGCCCAAAGCGGCAACGATGACAGGGAATCCTACTAGGTGTTTTATTTTTTCTTGTGTAGTAAAGTGCTTCATAGATTAGTGACAATAAATTCAAATGTATTAAAAAACACTTTAAATATTTTGTTACGATTGTATTATTGTGCAAAAAGCTCAAAGAATTATGACGAACTTGTTATATTTGTGCCACAAGATTAAAAATATACATATCTCATGAAGCATATAGTTTTTACTTTGGGAATTGCACTGGCTATGACATCCTTTAATACGGCCAATGCCCAAATTAATTTAGGAGAACGCGCGCTAGGAGCGGTTTCAAAAGGTTTAACTAGTGTTATGTTTTCAGATGCAGACGCAGCTGCTTTGTCTAAGCAAGCGGTTGATAAAATGGATGCTGAAAATGCGATTGCGGGAGCCAACGATCCCTACTTTATTAGACTCAATAAAATCTTTGGAAAACATGCAAATGAAGATGGATTGTCATTGAACTACAAAGTTTATTTGGTGAAGGATGTCAATGCTTTTGCTAGTGCTGATGGGAGCGTACGTGTTTTCTCTGGATTGATGGATATTATGGATGACAACGAATTGCTCGCTGTTATTGGTCATGAAATAGGTCATGTTGCCAATCACGATTCGAGAGACGCGATGAAAGCTGCGTATCAAAAAGAAGCCTTGATTGATGCTGCGGCATCGCAATCTGACAAAGTAGCGGCGGTGACTGATAGTCAATTGGGGAAAATAGCCAATGCCATTATCGACAGTAGACACAGCAGACAACAAGAAACGGATGCAGATACATTTTCATATGATTTCATGAAGAGAAATGGTTATAATGTTAATGCGGTTGAATCGGCATTTAACATTTTAGCAAAAATGAGTGAAGGGCAAGATTCGTCGTTTATTACCAAGATGATGAGCTCGCATCCGGACCCTAGAGATCGAGCTATTAAAGCCAAAGCACGAGCAGAGCAGGATGGTTTGTATAAAGCGTATGTAAAGGAAGTGCCAAAGCCAAAAACTACCACAAAGAAAACCCCTACGAAAAAGAAAACCCCGAAAAAGAAAAAAAAATAAAGACATGGAAGTAAAGGACAGTAATGGAAATCTTCTGAATGATGGCGATTCTGTAACGGTGATCAAAGACTTAAAAGTGCGCGGTTCATCCGATGTGATTAAAAGAGGAACCATGGTCAAAAATATTCGGCTTACGGACGATCCCGCAGAAATTGACTGTCGCGTTAATAAAACAGCGATGGTTTTGAGAACGGAATTCGTGAAGAAAGCATAGAAAAAGCAGCATGAAAATGCTGCTTTTTTCGTTTACTGCTTTTTTACTTTGATGGGCAGTCGATATAAAGTTCTGACATTTCGCCCGTCTTTGATTCCGGGTTTCCACTTCGTTCGAATGGATTGTAAAACTCTTATCGCTTCTTTATCTAAACTTGGTGTCGCATTTCGTATCACTTTTATGTCGGTCATGTTGCCATCTTTTTCGATGACGAAGGAAAGATAAACGGTGACGGTTTCTTCGACTTCAAAGGCTTCAAACTTTTTTCCTACGGATGAATAAAATGCTTCCAATCCGCCTGGAAATTCTGGTAATTTATCTACTGTTATTGTAGAATTTAGCTCATCTTCTGATGTTGGTATGTTTATTAGACTTTTTCCTTTTTCATTCTCAGACTGTGGCGCCACTCCTTCATTGTTATTGGTTGCGCCTTTTTCTGCAGTTGATGTTGTTACAGTAGTTGTTGCAGTAATGTTTGGAGTTGCCGCTGCAGATTGTACAATTTCTGGATTCACCAACGTTTTCTTATCGACCTCTGTCGACGGTTCTTTTGTGGCGATTGCAACAGCAGATTTTTCAGGCAATTTTGGTGGCGTAGGCTGATAGTTGGAAACTTGAATCACTGGATATTCCAATATAGGCTGAGTTATTGCATGTTCAGGACTTGAACTAAAACTGCTAATAAAGATTGGAATGGTAAAGACTGTTGCAATAACAGTTAATCCTAGGCAAAAAGCTAATAAGGTCGTCTCGTCGCTTTTTTGACGCAATTGAAAAGCACCATAACTTTGGTTTTTGTTTTCAAATACGAGGTCAATCCATGATTTGGAATAAATACTAAATTTTGACATAATTCAAAAGTTTAATGGTTACGTATTTATTCTGTCATAGGAGTGCTTTTTTTTGAGAACGCAAAGCTGAGGTGAAATATTGTGGGGCGTTGAATCGTTGAGATGTTTAATTGTTTAATCGTTGATTTGTTTAATCGTTGATTTGGTTAGATGTTTAATCGTTGAAATGTTTGATCGTTGAGATGTTGAATCGTGGGGTAGGTTCATCGTTAAGTGGAAAGTGCTCCAGAAAGCCCTTCGACTGCGCTCAGGGTGACAAGAGAGATTGCCTCGCAAAGTAATAATTTTATTTGTGTGCGGTCAATTCGCTTCGCTCGGGTATAGTAGAAAGTTGGATTAAGCTCCGAAAAAAAAACGAACTACAAAGAATCTAATTTTCGATTAAATAAATCAACGATTAAACGGTTAAACCTATTCTCGATTTAGCGTTTCTTTTCGATAATTTCTGCCAATAGTTTCTTGGCACGGAGCAGTTTTATTTTGATGTTGTTTAAGGGTTCACCCAATTCGTCTGCAATTTCTTGGTAACTCATTTCTTGAAAATAGCGCAATTGAATGACTTCTTGGTAATGCGGTTTCAGCTCTTTAATAAACCGAAGCAGTTGGGAAAGGTTTTGCTCTGTGATAATTTTGTCTTCCGCTGAGGGTGCAGTATCTGCGATATTGTAGGCTTGGTAGTCATTTTCGTCGGAATAGTCTACAAATAGGGATGACTTTCTTTTGCGAAGCATGTCAATATGCACATTTTTCGCGATGGCAATCAACCAAGTATTAAATTGAAATTCAGGATTGTACGTGGCAATTTTATCAAAGGCTTTGGAGAAGGTTTCGATAGTAATGTCTTCGGCGTCGGTTTCGTTTTCGGTGCGTTTGAGCATAAAACCGTACACTTCATTCCAATAATGATCTAACAGAAAAGTGAAGGCTACTTGATCGCCTAACTTTGCCAATTCAATATTTTTTATTATTTCCAATGTACAGGTTTGGCAACAATATTAGTAATAAAAATATTCATTTGGGTAAATAAGAGCACAATTTCAAGAATCGGAAACCAGTACATCACATCTTTTTCCTTCAACTTCCCAGCAGAAAAACCAAGTGACATCCAGGCGAAAAGATAACGAAATCCAATGAGACTAGTTACGATAATCCACTGATATTGAAACACTAAAAGCAATATCGGCAAAATAAAGAATAGTACTTGCGAAAAGTGAAAAATGCCCAATTGCATCTTGTCAAACGATTTGTAGTAAGATGCCGTGGTAATGTGTCTTCTTTTTTGTACAAACCATTCTTTGAAAGTTGTTTTCGGCTGAGAATAAGTGAAACTTTCCGGTGAACAACAGATGGTGGTATTACTTCCTTTGGCCGCTTGATTGATAAATAAGTCATCATCACCAGAGCGGATTTTCATATGGTCAATAAAACCATTGACGTTGAAGAATTCTTCCTTTTTATACGCCATATTTCGACCAACGCCCATATACGGTTTCCCCATTTTGGCCCATGAAAAATAATTTACGGCGGTCATTAGCGTTTCAAATCGAATTAATTTATTCAAAAACGATCCCGCGATTTTTTCGTAGGCGCCATAACCCAACACAATCGTTTTTTGTGCGGTAAAGTTACTGCTCATTTCCTTGATCCAGTTTTTTGAAGTAGGATAACAATCCGCATCGGTAAATAATAGATATTCTTTCTTCGCGGCTTTTATTCCGAGGGTTAACGCAAACTTTTTATTGCCCCAAAAAGCTTCATTATTGACTACTTTCACCAGACGAACATTGGTATATTTTTTTTCAAATTCTTCAAAAATATCCAGTGTACCATCGCTCGAAGCATCATCAATCAGTATAATTTCAAAATCTGGGTAATCTTGCTCCGCCAAAAGGGGAACAAATTTCACGACACTTTCCTCTTCGTTTTTGGCGCAGACAATGACTGAGATTGGTATTTTCTTAGGGTTGGTTTTTGGACATTGGACGAACGCAAATTTTCCGAAAACAGCCACGTAGTAGCACAATTGAATTGCAACAATACCAATAAACAGATAAAAAAGAAAAGTCAACATAGTGTGCAATGGTTTCTTAAAAACGTGTGCAAAGGTAGGAATTCAATATTAAATTTTGAATCATATTACAAGTGTATTTTATAATTTTCTTGCGCGATGTTTTTAGGAGCTTCATCCAGCTGTCCATTACACCCGAGCGAAGCGAATTGACCGAACACAGAATCCAAAATTATCACTTTGTGAGGTAATCTTTTGCTCCAAAAGAATGTCGCAAAAGGATACCATTGCCATCTGGGCTAGGGCAGTTGGAGTATTAAGAAATTTAACTTTGAAAATTACGTGTTTGCAATTCTTAGGTAAAGATTTGATTTTTTTAAAACCTGAAGTTTTTTGATTCAAAAAGAATTTTCAAGTGAACTTTGAGGATTACTTCGTGATCCTGAGTTGGGGAGTCGTTACAACAAATCCTTTCCATTTTTTCAAAATGGAAGATTTTTTTGTAGAAAAAGAATTTTCAA
>JBIKRP010000269.1:0-3817 GCA_044349145.1 Flavobacterium sp. | reverse complement strand
GTATGCAAAACATTCCAAGTGTGGACTTGCGTGATTTCCTTTCGGGTGACCCGGAACGTAAACAAAAATTTGTAAATGAAATCGGAAGTGCTTTTGAAGACATTGGCTTTGTGGCACTTAAAGGTCATTTTTTAGATGATCAATTAGTTGAAGAATTATATGGTGAGATTAGAAACTTCTTCTCACTTCCACTTGAAACTAAGTACAGTTATGAAATTCCGGGTATCGGTGGACAAAGAGGCTATGTTTCTTTTGGAAAAGAACATGCTAAAGGCAGAAAAGAAGGCGATTTGAAAGAGTTTTGGCATTTTGGTCAGTATGTCGACAAAGATTCCAAATACGCCGCCGAATATCCAGATAATGTAGAAGTAAAAGAATTACCTCGTTTCAATGCTGCTGGTAAAGAAGCTTATAAAATGCTTGAAAAAACTGGGATTTACGTGCTTCGAGCTTTAGCCTTACATCTCGGTTTAGATGAGTTTTATTTTGATCAATATGGTTACGAAGGAAACTCCATTCTAAGACCAATCCACTATCCTCCTATTACCTCTGAACCTGAAAATGCAATTAGAGCTGCGGCTCATGGCGATATCAATTTGATTACCTTGTTAATGGGTGCTCAAGGAAAAGGATTGCAAGTACAAAATCACAATGGAACGTGGATTGATGCCATGGCAGAACCAGACGAATTGGTCATTAACGTTGGAGATATGTTATCTCGTCACACCAACAATAAACTTAAATCTACGATTCATCAAGTGGTGAATCCACCGAGAGAATTATGGGGAACTTCCAGATATTCCATTCCGTTTTTTATGCATCCAGTAAGCGATATGCGTCTAGATTGCTTAGAAAATTGTATAGATGAAAATAACCCTAAATTATATGATGATATTTCTGCCGGAGAGTTCTTGCACGAGCGTCTGGTAGATTTAGGTTTGGTTAAAAAATAAATTATTAATTCACTGACATTAAAGTACGGATTTTCGTAATTCGTACTTTATTGTTTTTTAGGATGTTTGTAAAATGGATTTACAAGAACAACTCAAAAAATTATTTCCCGATCACGAAGTCGCGCCAGAAGTCGAACCAATCGCTGAAGAAAAAGAACTGTGGGTGCAATCCGACCCCATGATTTGTAAGTTCGAAAAACGCAAAGGCAAACCCACAACCATTATCGAAGGTTATACCGGAAGCGACGAAGATTTTAAAATCCTAGCCAAAGAACTCAAAACCAAACTCAGCGTGGGTGGCACTTTCAAAGATGACGCCATCATTATTCAAGGAGATTATCGCGACAAAATAATGGAAATCCTCAAGCAGAAAGGATTTAAAGTCAAACGCGTCGGCGGGTGATTTAATTGACAATTTATTCCGCTACGCTGCATACAGTTCGGCTGCGCCTCGGGTTATAATTGAAATGGTTTATCTCGTAATTTTACTGAATCAGTAAACAATCAAATACTAACTTAAAAAAACACTTTGCGCCTTAGCGACTTTGTGGCATAAAAAAAATGATACAATCCTCAGAACTCATACTCAATCCAGACGGTAGCGTTTACCATCTCAATCTCAAACCAGAACACATCGCGCATGACATCATCTTTGTTGGCGATCAAAATCGGGTGGAGAAAATTACGCAATTCTTCGACAGTATAGAATTCTCGACTCAAAAACGGGAATTCAAAACACAAACGGGAATCTATAAAGGCAAACGTATTACCGTAATGTCAACAGGAATAGGTCCGGACAACATTGATATTGTGATGAACGAACTCGACGCTTTGGTCAACATTGATTTAGAAACCAGAAAACCAAAAGAAACACTAACGTCGCTCAACATCATCAGAATAGGAACGTCAGGTTCGTTGCAAGCCGATATTCCGGTAGATAGTTTCGTAATGTCCACCTTTGGCTTGGGACTCGATAACATGCTCCGCTCCTATCTCATCGACGAAATCTCCAATCAACAAATTGAAAATGATTTTATTGCGCATACAAATTGGGATGCAAAAAAAGGTCGGCCATATGTCATTGCGTGCAGCGAAACATTAGAAAAAATTATCGAAAGTCCACAGATGCACAAAGGAATCACAGCAACCGCTGGCGGATTCTACGGTCCACAAGGTCGCGTGCTGCGTCTCAACATTCAAGATGAAAATCTGAATAACAAAATGGATAATTTCACAACCAACGGAACGAGAATCACCAATCTCGAAATGGAAACCGCAGCAATTTATGGTTTAGGTACGTTGCTCGGGCACCAATGTCTGTCGCTCAACGCTATTATCGCCAATCGTGCCTCGGGAACTTTCAGCGAAGATCCATACAAAGCCGTCGATGCGTTGATTGCGTATACTTTAGATAAATTGGCAAAGTCTTAGGAGCTTGTTCCCGCTATTCGTTTCAATCTTTTTTGTTTTGTCACACCGAGCGCAGTCGAGGTGCTTCACATTAAACAAAAAAGGATTTACACTACACACGAGCGCAGCGAACTGGCGAAGCAATCGGGGCTAAGGTTCGGTAGTAACCACAAGACCGCGTGAGGGATGGCAGCAAGGTGCCGCGCACCGCGAACAGCCCGACCCGCTTTTTCTGCGGGGCACGCCCAAGAAAACAATTTCACATTCGAACTTCATTTTATGTCACTAATAATTGAAACCCATCGATTGATACAGCGAGAACTCGTTCTTAGCGATGTTGATGCTATGTTTGAACTCGATGGCAATCCAGCCGTGATGCAATATTTGGGCGGCAAAACCAAGCAATCTGCAGACGAAATGATTCCGATTATTGAAAATTTGCGACAACAATACGCTGAAAAAGGCATTGGCAGATACGCTGTCATTCTGAAAGAAACGGGAGAATTTATTGGTTGGAGTGGCATCAAATTCGTCACAGAACCCGAGAATAATTTCGTCAATTTTTACGATTTGGGCTATCGTTTTATCGAACGATTTTGGGGCAAAGGTTATGGCTATGAAGCCGCCTTGCCTTGGATTGATTACGCTTTCAATGACATGAAAATAGACAAACTCAACGCTGATGCGCATATACAAAATGTAGGTTCGAATCGCATTTTGCAGAAATTAGGTTTTACCTTTGTGAACCAATACGAACATGAAAGTTACCCATTTAATTGGTATGAACTCAAACCTTAGTCCCTCAGAACCTAAAACCTTAGCACCTCAAAAATGACCACTTTAAAAATTGCTGGCGTTCCTGAACATTTTAATTTGCCTTGGCATCTTTGTATCGACAATCACGAGTTTGCCGCTGAAAATATTGATTTGCAATGGACCGATGTTCCCGAAGGAACTGGTAAACTATGTCAAATGTTGCGCTCCGGCGAAATAGATATTGCCGTGATTTTGACAGAAGGAATGGTCAAAGATATAGTTGGTGGAAATCCGTCGAAGATAGTTCAAGTATATGTCGACTCGCCTTTGCTTTGGGGCATTCATGTGGCAGCAAAATCAAAATTCAAAACGATTGCAGATCTTCAAGAAGCCAAGGTGGCGATTTCTAGAATAGGCTCTGGCTCTCAATTAATGGCATACGTAAATGCTGATAATAACGGATGGAAAACCGCTGATTTACAATTCGAAATTGTCAATACAATCGACGGAGCCGTTGAATCATTGACAGCCGGAAAATCGGACTACTTTATGTGGGAACACTTTATGACCAAACCTTTGGTCGATCAAGGTATTTTTAGAAGATTGGGCGATTGTCCAACACCTTGGCCTTGTTTTGTGATTGCGGTTCGAGACGAAGTTCTTCAAGGTCAAGCGAAAGCAATCGCAGACCTTCTTTC
>JBIKRP010000268.1:0-3819 GCA_044349145.1 Flavobacterium sp. | reverse complement strand
TTCAAGGCTTTGTGCTTAAGCAATGGACTTACTTCAATTTGCTTGATCTTCAACAAAAATTTATAATAGGATTTTAAGGAAGCGATCTTTCTATTGACCGACGAATTTGAAACGCCCACATCCACCAACGTTACAATCCAACTTCTAATTTGAGCGTAATTGACAGCCACCAAATCTTCTTGATCAAATTCCTTCTTGATGTAAGTCTCAAAAAAAAGCAAATCCTTGTTATAACCATTAACGGTATGCAGCGAATAATTCTTCTCTAACAACAAATAATCTCGGAATGCCTGCTTGCTATTGTCCATAAAAAAACCGTTAGTATCAAAGGTATTAAACTTTAATGACTAACGGTCCTATTTTGAAAAAGTTAACTACTAACTTTCTAAGTTGTCTTTCATGTTTTGAATGTAAGCCGCTTTTTGGATTTTCATTCTATTCGTAACAGAAGGCTTGATGAAAGCTTGACGTGCACGCAACTGACGAACAGTTCCAGTTTTATCAAATTTTCTCTTATAGCGCTTTAATGCTCTATCGATATTTTCTCCGTCTTTAATTGGTATAATTAACATAATGTGACCACCTCCTCTCGTTAAGGGCGTAAAGATAAGATAAAAGAAACAAGATGCAAGAACAAATATAAAAAAAGTCTGATTTAATTTATTGTCTTGCAGCGAAGCGTTCTGAAATCTTAAAGCGAAGCGCTCTTTTTCTATGGCGTGCCGGCGCTTCCAAATCCCACTCCAAAAGAACATCACGGCCGCCGTCGGGCTGTTCGCTACAAGTCCTCGCTCGTGCCTCGCTGTAGGCTTTTCGCTGCTATCCCTCACAGGGCTGAGCGTATAGAAAATGTTCCGTGAACATTTTTAGCGAAGAGCCAGCAGGTGCGCTGGGTTTTAAAAGAAGAAAGAGCCAAGAAACAAGATATTCCTATCTAACTTCTTGACTCTTGCATCTTGTTTCTTCCATATTGACCTATTTCACCGCCGGCTGATAATTTTGTTTATCAATAATCATTTTCGATAAGATCTCTCTAAGTATTTCCGAAGTTCCACCACCAATTGGTCCCAAACGACTATCACGTAGCAATCGAGCTAAAGGATATTCCTCCATATAACCATAACCTCCAAGCATCTGCAAACAACTATTAATGGCTTCATCCGCCACTTTCGTAGATTTTAATTTGGCCATTGTAGCTTCTTTCACTACATATTCTCCTTGGTTCAATCGCGCAACAGCCGCATAATTAAATATTTTACAATGCTCCACTTCGGTAGCATGATCCACCATAGTATGTCGTAATGCTTGAAACTTGTTAATCGTTGTTCCAAATGCTTCCCGTTGACTCATATAATCAATGGTATAGTCAATCGCATATTCGGCTCGTGCATGGGCATTGATCGCCATAATGAGTCGCTCTAAAGCAAAATGCTGCATGATGTATGGGAATCCTTTTCCTTCTTCACCCATTAAGTTCTCCAATGGAATCTCAACATTGTCAAATGAAATCTCAGCAGTATCAGATGCTCTCCAGCCCAACTTATCCAATTTTGTTGCTGCAATTCCTTTGAGATTGGTATCCATCAAAAATATGCTGATTCCTTTATTTCCTTGGTCTGGACTTGTCTTTGCCGCCACCACATAATAATCGGCGTAGACACCATTAGTTATAAATGTCTTCGATCCATTGATCACATATTTATCACCTTTCTTCACTGCTGTCGTTCGCATACCTGCTACATCGCTTCCGCCAAAAGGTTCGGTAATGCATAAGGCTCCTATTTTATCTCCCAAAATACTTGGCGCCAAATAATCCTGCTTGATTCGCTCGTCACCTTCAGCATTTAAGTGTGTCATAGCCAAATATGCGTGTGCCCACATGGCAGCAGCAAAACCGGAAGATTTTATTTTCTGAAGTTCTTCTAAAAACACAACCGTATAAAAAAGATCTAAATTCATTCCGCCATAAGCCTCTGGATACGCCATACCGAAAAAACCCATCTCCCCAAACTTTTTCCAAATAAAGCGGTCTATTGTGCCTGTTTTTTCCCATTTTTCAATGTGAGGTACCACTTCCATTCTTAAAAAATCTTGAAAACTCTTTCGAAACAATTCGTGTTCTTCTGTAAAATATACTGAATTCATAGGACTTAGGCTTTTTTTTAGAATTCCAAATATAAGGCAATAATTTTTATCCTATCAACAGGAAATCCCGAAATTTTTGTTAAATCCTCAATATTTTTAAACTGCCCATTCATGCTTCGGTAAGCAACAATATTTCTCGCTAGCGCATACTTAAAATACGGCAATTGCATAAGCTCTTTAATCGTTGCCGTATTAATATTAATCGGCTGAAAAGTTGGCAGTTCTTTGACAACAAATTCTTCGCGTAAACTTGCAATCACCTCCGCTGACAATCCCCAAACATCCTCGAGCTGATCCATGCTAACAAAACCACCATGTTTTGCTCGTTCTTTCAATATTCGAGTAGAAAGTCCATCTCCAATGCCATACACTTTCTTTAAGTCTTCTGCAGTAGCTTTATTAATGTCTATAGGAGTCTTTACTTCGTTCTTCTTAGTACTAAAAACCTTGGATTTCTCAGTATACCTTTTAGATACCCAATCAGGAAATTTAAAACGCGGAGAAATTTTATTCAATAAAGAGTCAGATACTTTAGTTACTTCTTGAAACTCCTCAGCAGAATTGACAAAGCGATTGGATTTTCGAAAAGCCAGCAGCCTGTCAATTTCTTCCACCGACATTCCCAGCTGATACCCTTTAAAATCGGTAATGAAATTAGGATTGAAAGGCCTGACAACAAACTGTTTCTTTTTTGCATATCCGCTGGTAGCATCGGAAGTAGTTGCATGAGACAACCAGTGCTTTTCTTGAACAGCATTACTTTCGGTCGGTGTTTTAAAATCAATCCAAAAATAAAGCACCTGAAAGACCACGGCACAAGAAAGAAAAATAAAAATGCCGGAACGTTGCGATTTTGAAAATTGGAAATACGAAGAATAAAATGAAGGTTTCATTGGTTTGGCGTTTAAATTAGTAAATGGCGTTGAAAGTTGTAGGTTGTAGGTTATAAATCGAAAACAGAGCTTCGTTTGGCGCGAATCAAATCCTTAAGTTTAAGCCAGAATGCCAAGGTCAAATAAACCCCGAACCACAGTCCAGCAGTAACAAATGAAATATAAATGAAAAACAACCGCACACTATTGGCTCGCATTCCCAATCGATCCGCCAATCGCGACGAAACGTGGAAACCGTGTTTTTCAAAAAAGTACTTCAGTTGAATGATTAGTGACATTGCGCGTTGAGGGTTGTAAGTTGTAAGTTGTAAGTTGTAAGTTGTAAGTTGTAAAATTAAACTATTATTTGTTGTCTTTCAATAATTCGATTCCGACGTCGCATTCTAAACATCTGCTCTTACTACAGTACTCATTTCTTAGTTGCAAAAGAGATTGGCTAGCAAAAGCGCTCTCGGCACTAATACCAATAGCTTGAAATTTCTGAATGGTACTGTTTTGTTCCGCTTTGATACCTTCTAAAAGCAAAATTCCATCTTCAATATTTTCTTTTGCTTGGCTTTTGGCATAAGCAAACTGAATCGGAACGATAGTATTAATGATGATTAGATCAACAAAGGATTTCGACAATGACTTATTTCTTGTTTTGCTGACATGGTCAAATTGGTAATGATTTTGCCAGTACGGTGATGCCGAAACCTGAAAAATCTGATACAAGAGCGCTCTCGAATTCGCATTCAAAATTTTTGAAAACAAATTCAAATGAGTTCCATATAAATTTGCC
>JBIKRP010000267.1:0-3830 GCA_044349145.1 Flavobacterium sp. | reverse complement strand
AGTCGAAACGAATTTTACGCCGCACCCAATTACCCCTATCGTGATTTCATAGTTCGGTTCGGTCTGGTGTGGAATTTCTTTCAATAATGTCCTTTTAATCTATTTGAAAGATTGGGGCGTGACCACAAGGGTCGGGCTTTCCGCTACTATCTTTTGCGCCAGGCCTTCTGCCTAAAATATAAACTGAGAATAGGCGCAAAAGGATAACCGCTGCAATCCCTCACGCAAACGTTATCGAATTAACATTCGTCAAACTTGGATACTTTCATATTATCAATATATTTGCATCCTAAATTATACTCAGTCACTCAGTGACTCAGCAACTCAGTGACTCAAAATGAACTATTCAGAAAACATACTAGGAACTATCGGTAATACACCATTGGTTCGTCTCAACAAAATAACAGCCGAGGTCGATGCTTTAGTTTTAGCCAAAGTAGAAACTTTCAATCCCGGAAATTCTACAAAAGATAGAATGGCACTAAAAATGGTGGAAGATGCAGAAGCCGATGGTCGACTCAAACCTGGCGGAACCATCATCGAAGGAACTTCTGGTAACACCGGGATGGGCTTGGCTTTAGCGGCAATCGTTAAAGGATACAAATGCATTTTTGTAATTACAGACAAACAATCCAAAGAAAAAATGGATATCCTACGTGCTGTCGGCGCTAAAGTCGTCGTATGCCCCACTGATGTGGAGCCAACCGATCCGCGATCCTATTACTCCGTTTCAAAACGGTTGGGCGAAGAAACTCCAAACTCCTGGTATGTAAATCAATATGATAACCCATCGAATGCTATTGCGCACTATGAACAAACTGGTCCTGAAATCTGGGAACAAACCGACGGAAAGGTTACTCACTTTATTGTAGGGGTCGGAACAGGTGGAACCATTTCAGGAGTAGCAAAATATTTGAAAGAGAAAAACCCAAATATCAAAATTTGGGGCGTTGATACTTACGGTTCTGTATTTAAAAAATACCATGAAACGGGAATCTTCGACGAGAATGAAATTTATTCCTACATCACAGAAGGAATTGGTGAGGATATTCTGCCTAAAAATGTCGACTTTTCACTAATTGACGGATTTACGAAAGTAACCGATAAAGATGCGGCAGTGTATTGCCGTAAAATTGCACTTGAAGAAGGAATTTTTGTCGGGAATTCTGCTGGGTCCGCCATCAAAGGGTTGTTGCAACTCAAACAGCATTTCAAGCCAGAAGATGTAGTCGTTGTGTTGTTTCACGATTCAGGAAGTCGCTATGTTGGTAAAATGTTCAACGACGATTGGATGAGAGAAAGGGGTTTCCTCGACGAAGAAATCACCAAAGCGGAAGATGTCATCAAAGACCATATCGACAAACCGCTTATTGTGGTGCGTACTGAAGAATTGGTTTCGCACGCGATCGAAAGAATGCGCAAATACAAAATATCACAAATTCCAGTGGTAGACATAAATGGTTTTGTGGGTTCAGTAGATGAATCTGATTTGTTTCAAATTTATGTAGCGGACAAAAATGCAGCAGATAAACCCATTCGTGAGGTGATGGGCAAACCCTATCCGATTGTAAAAATGGGGACGGCCATCGAAGAAGTGTCGAGACTTTTCACCAAAGAAAATCAAGCAGTCTTGATTGAATTAGGAAATGGTAAACATCATATCATTACCAAGTACGATATTATTGGAACCATAAAATAATTGATAATTAACAATGGATAATTGATAATTGTCTGTTCATGTTAATTATCAATTGTCCATTATCAATTAAACAAAATGACTTTTACTGCCATAGATTTCGAAACCGCAACAGGCTATCACCATAGCGCTTGTGCTGTCGGCATCGTAACCGTCGAAAATGGCATTATAACCGAAGAGTTTTACACATTGATTCAACCTCCACAAAACGAGTATTGGTATCAGAACATCATGGTTCATGGCATCAAGCCAATCGAAACCCTCAACGAAAAGACGTTTGATGATGTGTTTCCAGAAATCCAAAAACGACTTAAAGGAAAAACTATCGTGGCACACAATGAACAGTTTGACCGGAATGTTTTGGCAAAAACCATGAAGTACTACGGATTGTATTACGATGAATTGGATATCGCGGATCGATGGGAATGCACCTGCAAAATCTATCGTACAAAAGGTTATAAACCAGCAAACCTAAAGTATTGCGCTGAACGAAACAATATTGCCCTAAATCATCACGAAGCGTTATCTGATGCCAGAGCATGTGCGAAACTGTATCTATTGAAATAATTTCATAAATCAATTTGGCTTGCGTGTAAGATATTTTTTTATCTTAGTACTTCTATTACACGCCATCTAAATTGAATATTATGAAAGAAGATTTTCTCCATTATCTATGGAAATTTAAGAAGTTTCATACTTCAAATTTGCACACCACCAATCACCAACCCATCACAATTATCCATTCAGGCGACTATCTGCAATTGGCCGGGCCTGATTTTTTCAATGCACAAATTATTATTGAAAATCAGAAATGGGCGGGTAATGTCGAAATTCACTTGCAATCCTCTGATTGGTATGTTCATCATCACGAAAAAGATGAGGCATACGACAACGTAATACTTCACGTAGTTTGGCAACATAATGTTCGTATTTTTCGAAAAGATAATACTGAGATTCCAACGCTTGAACTAAAGAATTTTGTTGATCAAGAAACACTTTCGAGATACCAATCGCTTGTCGTTCCTAAAACATGGCTTTATTGTGAAAATCAATTGAGTCAATTGCCCAGTTTCATTATTAGAAATTGGAAAGAACGTTTGTTTTTTGAAAGATTAGAACGTAAATCGGAATTGATTGACTTCGTACTCAAGCAAACCAATAATGATTGGGAAGCGACACTTTTCTGCTTATTAGCAAAAAATTTTGGTTTGAATACCAATGGAGCTGTTTTCTTTAAGACTGCATTGTCAATTCCATTTTCAATTCTCAGGAAAGAAAGTGATACTGCAGAGAGTATCGAAGCGTTGCTTCTTGGAATATCAGGTTTGCTGAACGACGAAAAAGAAGATGTCTATTATTCTAGGTTAAGAGCAAAATTCAACTATTTAGTCCATAAACATCAGTTGGAATTGCCGATTCTTGAACCGGTTCAGTTTTTTCGTCTTCGTCCTGATAATTTCCCGACGATTCGACTTTCGCAGTTGGCAAATTTATATGGAACTCATTTGAATTTGTTTTCAAAAATTTTGAATGCGAATTCGAGAGCGCTCTTGTATCAGATTTTTCAGGTTTCGGCATCACCTTACTGGCAAAATCATTACCAATTTGACCGTGCTAGCCAGACAAGAAAAAAGGCATTGACCAAATCTTTTATTGATCTTATCATCATTAATACGATTGTGCCAATCCAGTTTGCTTTTGCTAAAAGCCTTGGAAAAGAAAATATTGAAGAGGGAATAGTGCTATTAGAAAGTATCAAAGCGGAACAAAACAGTACCATTCAGAAATTTCAAGCTATTGGTATTAGTGCCGAAAACGCTTTTGGAAGTCAATCGCTACTACAACTCAAAAATGAATATTGTAACAAAAGCAGGTGTTTACAATGTGCAATAGGAATCGAATTATTAAAAGACAACAGATAATAGTTTAATTTTACAACATACAACATACAACATACAACATACAACATACAACTTACAACATACAACTTACAACATACAACATACCATGTCCCTAGTCATAAAACTAAAATACTTTTTCGAAAAACACGGTTTCCACGTTTCGTCGCGATTGGCGGATCGATTGGGAATGCGAGCCAATAGTGTGCGGTTGTTTTTCATTTATATTTCATTTG
>JBIKRP010000020.1:0-12985 GCA_044349145.1 Flavobacterium sp. | reverse complement strand
GTCTTTCCTAACAGAAATAGGTTCAATAATCACTAATCCACCAACGGCATCACCACCATACTGCAGTCCCGAAGCACCTTTAATCACAGTAATTTTTCCAGCTGAATTGATATCCAAGTTTGGTGCATGTTCCGTGCCCCATTCTTGGTCTTCAAGACGTACATTGTTGTTAATTATGGGCACTCGACTTCCATACAGACCATTAATTATCGGCTTTACAATAGCGTTACCGGTTTTCAAACTCGATACGCCTGCAATTTCTTTCAAAGCATCACCGAGCGATTGGTTACTGTACTTTTCAATGGTTTCTAACTTGAGTTTTTGCTCTGAAATAGATTTGTTGATTGTATTCTTTTGCTGCTTAACAACTACTTCATTCAGTCGATTTGTACTTTCTTTAAGTTTAAAATTAAGTACAATTGACGCTGTTAGGGTAATTATAGTATCAATTGATTGATAACCAACATAAGAAACATGAACATTCAGCGAACCATTAGGTAAATTCTTGATAGAATAATTACCTTCTTCATCAGAGGAGACCGTTTTCTTTCCGATATGTATATGACTTCCTGCAATAGGAATCAAATTTTGTGCACTTACCTTTCCAGTTATTGTATGTTGCGAATATCCAGAAATAGCAAACATCAATAAGAAAAATAAGAATGTTATTTTCTTTTGCATTTTGTTCAAAATATATAAACACGTGAATAATCCTCATGAATTATGAGAATAATTGGTTTAAGTAATTTTAAACTGCAGGTGGTCCACGAAGTGCAATAATGCTTCCTTCAAATTGAAGCAAAATGTCTTTGGTATAAAAAGAAAAATAAGGAGTAAAATTGTTTTTATTTATTGTTTGAAAGCAATAAAATTCGGAAGGAACATAACCCGAAAACGTAAATTCACAGACAAAACAATGATCAAAAGGGTGATGTTGATGAGAAATCTCAGCATCTCCAGTGTACTTATGATGACATTCCTTTTCACTAAAAAGTTGGTAGAGATGACTAAATGAGTGTACAGACTGTCCAAGCATTGTAAATAACAATACTGACATTAGACTCAAATTGATAAAAATGTACTTTTTCTTCATCAAGAACAAATGTAGCTAAGTCCAAAAAGAAATCCGCTTGATTTAACAAAAATTAAGATTTGTCATTTCAAGCGGATCGTTTTATTTCTAGAATAATTTATACTAAATGATTTGCTACCAAGTATTCTGCAATTTGAATCGTATTGGTTGCCGCTCCTTTTCGTAAATTATCTGCTACAATCCACATGTTTACAGTATTTGGTTGACTTTCATCACGACGAATTCGTCCTACGAAAACGTCGTCTTTCCCTTGCGCATACATTGGCATGGGATAGGTGTAAGTATCCGTATTGTCTTGTACGACAACCCCTGGGGTATTGTGTAGAATTGAACGAACTTCATTCACATCAAAATCATTTGAAAATTCAATATTCACCGCTTCGCTATGTCCGCCCACAAGAGGAACACGAACTGCAGTGGCAGTAACCGCAATAGTTTTGTCGCCGATAATTTTTTGAGTTTCACGAACCAATTTCATTTCCTCTTTCGTATAACCGTTTTCTTCAAAAACATCACATTGTGGAATGGCATTTCTGTGGATTGGATATTTATAAGCCATTTCGCCTTGAATGCCAGCATATTCATTTTCCAATTGTTTTACCGCTTTTACACCTGTTCCCGTAATCGATTGGTAGGTCGAAACGATGACGCGTTTGATGTTGTATTTTTTGTGCAACGGTGCCAAAACCAAAACCATTTGAATGGTAGAGCAATTCGGGTTGGCAATGATTTTATCTTCTTTGGTTAAAAGAGAAGCATTGATTTCTGGAACTACCAATTTTTTCGTCGGATCCATTCTCCATGCTGAGGAATTGTCAATTACCGTTGTTCCGGCAGCTGCAAATTTTGGAGCCCAATCTAAAGAAGTTTGCCCACCTGCTGAAAACAAAGCAATGTCCGCTTTCATATCCACTGCAGTTTGCATGCCTACCACTTTGTATTTTTTCCCGCCATATTCAATTTCTTTACCGATCGATTTTTCTGAGGCGACAGGGATTAATTCTGTAACTGGAAAATTTCTTTCCGCTAAAACCTTAAGCATCACTTCTCCAACCATTCCGGTTGCGCCAACAACAGCAACTTTCATATCTTATTAATTTAAGTTTAAATTTTGAAGCACAAAAATAGATAGAAATTCATTTGAAATCATCTTTTTATAAAAAGAAAAACCATCCGAATTAACGAATGGTTTAGTTAGAATAGGTAATGTAGCGGTATTATTTTTTCAATAAATCTCTAATTTGAGTAAGTAATTCCTCTTGAGTCGGTCCAGAAGGAGCAGGAGCTGGTTTTTTCATTTTTCCGTACGCCTTGATGATCATAAACATCACAAAACCTACAACAAGCAAACTAACGATAGTGTTAATCCACGCGCCGTAACGAACTGCATTTTCTGGACTAGTGACAGCACCAGCAGCATCTTTAACCTCTGGTGACAAGACGTATTTCAAAGCTGAAAAGTCCATTCCGCCAGTTAACATTCCTACAATTGGCATCGCAATATCGGCTACAAAACCATTTACTACGGCGCCAACAGCACCAGCCATAATTACAGCAACGGCAAATTCAATCACATTGCCGGTCATAATAAAACTCTTGAATTCTTTTAACATAATTAATTGAGATTAGTTAATATTTGATTTGTTTACGCTGCTAATTTATATAATAAATTAACATTTACGACATGATTCTAGCAAGTTTTACTATTCTCTGTAAAAAACTCTTTTTACTCTTTGTGAAATTCCGGTAAGAATTTCATATGGAATGGTTTGTAGTTTTTCGGACATTTCAATCACTGTTGGACTTTCACCAAAAATCACCACCGAGTCGCCTTCAATACAGCTGATGTCAGAAACATCTACCATGAGCATGTCCATACAAATACTCCCAATTATTGGTGCTTTTTGATCATGAATGGTCACAAACCCAACGCCATTGCCCCAATGCCTTGAAATTCCATCGGCATATCCAATCGGGATTGTGGCCACTTTCGTCGTTTTGGTTGCCATAAATCGTCGACCATAGCCAACGCTTTCTCCTGCATCGATGGTGCGGATTTGAGAAATAATAGACTTCAAAGTACCGACATTTTCTAGATTGGGTTGCTCTTCAGGGTCGTTTGAAATACCGTATAATCCAATGCCAAGTCGTACCATATCGTATTGTGCTTTGGGAAAATTACTAATGCCTGAAGTGTTCAAAATATGGCGAATCGGTTTTATTTTGAGTTCATCCATTATTAACGAAGACATCTTTTCAAATAACGCAATTTGATATAGCGCAAATTCATGATGTTCTAAGTCATCGCTGGTCGCCATATGAGATAAGATACTTCTGACTGTGACCGATTGGTTTTCTTTCAAAGTAGCAATCAATTCTTGCATTTGTTCTTCTTCAAATCCCAAACGATGCATGCCCGTGTCTAATTTGATATGAATTGGAAATTTCTTCAGTTTTTTTTGCTCCGCTATTTTTAAAAATGCTCGCAATCCTTTGAGGCTATATATTTCTGGCTCCAATTGATGTTGGATAATTGCAGAAAAACTTGTCGTTTCAGGGTTCAAAACCATAATCGGCAAATGAATGCCATCATTTTTTAAAGAAATTCCCTCATCGGCAAAAGCAACGCCCAAATAATCTACCTTATGATGTTCTAGCAATTTGGCGATTTCAAATCCACCATTGCCATAACCAAAGGCTTTTACCATGACCATGAGTTTGGTCTTCGGTTTGAGCTTTGATTTGTAGAAACTCAAATTGTGACTCAACGCATTGAGGTTTATTTCAAGAACAGTTTCGTGCGTTTTCTCTTCAAGCGCACTGACTATTTTTTCAAAGTGGAACGTTCTCGCGCCTTTGACCAGAATGGTTTCGTTACCAAAATTTAATCGGTCAATTGCAGTAATAAAAGTTTCCGTGTCAGGAAAACAAATACAATTCAAAAATTTATTTTTAAATCTTGATATGGTTGCTCCAATACCAATGAGACGGTTTATCTTATTAGTAATGATCATTTGAGAAACCGTCGAATACAATTCCTCATCCGACAATCCGCTTTCGAAAATATCCGACAAAATCAACGTTTTCTTTTTGTACTGTTTTTGACTTTCTAAGAAATCTAAAGCAATCTTCAGCGATTGAAAATCGGAGCTATAACTATCGTCGATTATCGTTGTATTATTGATGCCATTTTTGACTTTTAGTCGCATTTCTACCGGATACAATAGCTCAACCCTGCTTTCAATTACTTCGTGTTTATAGCCGAAATACAGCATCGTCATGATGCATTGAATCGCATTTTCAATCGCAGCATCATCTTGAAATGGAATTTTTATTTCGAAAACCGTCGGCGTATATCGAATTTTTAAAATCGTTTTATCTAAAATGAATTTCTTCGTAATAAAAACATCGGCATTTTCATCTTTAAAACTCCATGAAAACGTTTTTAAACTCGGATTAATAAAAGCGTCGATCGATTTGTTTTTATTGTAAATCAGAACTTTAACGCGAGGGAAAAGCTTCAGTTTCTCTTTCATTTTCTGACCAATATTGTCAAACCCTTCGTCGTGAGCCGATCCGATGTTGGTCAAAATTCCAATGGTAGGCTTGAGAATTCGTTCTAGTTTTTCCATCTCATTGATGGTGGAAATTCCAGCTTCAAAAATCCCTAGATTGTGTTTTTCGTTAATAGCAATTACCGACAACGGCACACCCACTTGCGAATTATAACTTTTGGGGCTTCTAATAATATTAAAGTCTGGACTCAATAAGAAATTCAACCATTCCTTGACAATCGTTTTCCCATTGCTTCCAGTAACGCCAATGATGGGGAAGTCAAATAAACTGCGGTGATAAGCTGCAAATGCCTGAAGCGCATCGAGCGTGTTTTCGACGACAAGAAAATTGGCTTGATCTGACATTGCTTCTGGAACATGCGTCACTACAAAGTTTCGCACTCCTTTTTCAATCAATTCCGCAATATAGACATGCGCATCATGATTGGGTCCAGCGATAGCAAAAAATAGTGTTTGTGCTCCGTTTTGCAGAGAACGACTGTCGATGGCAATGTTTTCAACTAAAGTATTGGGGTGATTCCCAACCCATTGGGCATGAAGGATGGGGACGATATTTTTGATCGATAAAATCAAATTTACTCTTGATTTTTGGGTGTTTTTTCTGATTCAACCTCTTGCATTTTTCGCATCGCTTGATAATAGGCAGCGCGACTCAGTGGCTCGTATTCTTCAGTTTCCCCTAGAAAAACGAGATTGTCATTATTGGTTTTTCTAAAACTGTAGTTGGCTAGATTTCCGGTACGTGTGCAAACGGCATGTACTTTTGTCACGTATTCCGCTGTTGCCATTAGTGCCGGCATGGGACCAAATGGATTTCCTTTAAAATCCATGTCCAAACCAGCCACAATAACACGAATTCCAGAGTTCGCCAAGTCGTTGCAAATTTTCACAATCTCATCATCAAAGAACTGTGCCTCATCAATTCCCACCACGTCACAACCCTGAGCTAATATAGCAATATTCGCAGCAGCTGGAACTGGCGTTGATCGAATTTCATTGCTATCGTGCGAAACCACCATTTCGTCGTGATAGCGCGTATCGATAGCAGGTTTGAAAATTTCGACTTTTTGTTTGGCAAATTGAGCCCGTTTCAATCGTCGGATTAATTCCTCTGTTTTTCCGGAAAACATAGAGCCACAGATCACTTCTATCCATCCAAATTGTTCTTTATGATTGACTGTATTTTCGAGAAACATTTTGTACTTTTCTTGTGCTAAAGATGAATAGATTTTATTACTTTGTAGCGTAAATAAACCGATATAAAATTTCTATATTTACGCCGTTGTCAAAAGTAGAAAAATTTTACTTAAGGTTACTTCTTCCTTTGATGAAATAAACGTAAAGAAGATAATTATTAAAAACAAACCCACCCAAGGTAATTTTAAAAGTTATGAAGAAAAAATTGGAAGCCGAATTAATTAGTATCGCTCATCGAATTTTAAAACTCAAAAACAAATCAGATTTAATTCAACTGCATCAAGAAACTCAGAAACTCTATGAGAAACTGTCTGTTTTGCGTTTTGTAGAAGAGAACTTTACCGATGCCAAACCTACCATTGGACTTTCCGAAATAGAAGAAAAAATTGAAATCGCTTTTGAGGCAGAACCAGAAGTTGATGTAATTGCTGCAGAAGAATCCATTGGAACTGACAAAGAAGAAACCACAGCGGCAGTAGAACCAGTTGTTGAAGAAATGGCTGAAGTAGTTTCTGAAGAAGAAGCTCCGCAAATAGAGGACGAAGAGGAAATTGAAGAGGAAATTGAAAAAGAAGAAGTAGCAACTTTGGAAGACGAAATAGAAGAAGAAGTTATTCAAGAAGAAACATCCTTTAAGCCCGCATTTGAATTGTCGTTTGACGCTCATGATGCTAAAGAGGAGGAAGAAGAAATAAAAGAGGAGGCAAAACCTGCCTCATCTCAAATTGCTTTTGATGATTTGTTGGGTCCAGATTATGTTGATCCCGTTTTTGTAAAACCAGAAGACTTGGTGCATAATGAAAAAGGACAAGATCCAAACCAGGTGATTCCAATAGGAAGAAGTTATAACGATGACGCGCCAATAATCTCGATGAAAAATGATTTTGGGTCAAGTACCATTTCTTTAAACGACAGAATGGCCAAAGGAATCATTATCGGCCTCAACGATAGAATTGCTTTTATGAATCATTTGTTCGCCAATAGCAGTGAGGACTATAATAGAGTATTATCGCAATTGATGACTTTCGATACTTTTCAAGAAGCCGAAGATTTTATAGAAAACATGGTAAAACCCGATTACAACAATTGGGAAGGGAAAGACGAATATGCGCAACGTTTCATGGAAATTGTAGAGAAGAAATTCTCATAAAAACGGAATTACATTAAGAAAGTAAAGCCACGAATTCACGAATTATAGATCTTAAAATTCGTGAATTCGTGGCTTTCAAATACAAACCAAGTTTAATTAAGATGTCGAAATTATATATCGTTCCCACGCCCATCGGCAATCTAGAAGACATGACGATTCGAGCCATTCGAATCTTAAAGGAAGTCGACTTGATTCTAGCAGAAGACACAAGAACGAGCGGAAAATTACTGAAGCATTTTGATATTGGCACGCACATGCATAGCCATCACATGCATAACGAACATAAAACGGTCGAAAATCTAATTTCTAGATTGAAAGCTGGTGAAACAATTGCCTTAATTTCTGACGCTGGTACGCCGGCAATTTCTGATCCTGGATTTTTACTCACACGCGCTTGCGTCGAAAACAACATTACGGTGGAATGTCTTCCTGGAGCTACCGCTTTTGTTCCAGCACTCGTAAACAGTGGCTTACCTAACGACAAATTTGTATTCGAAGGCTTTTTGCCAGAGAAAAAGGGAAGACAAACACGCTACCTAACTTTGGCGGAAGAAACAAGAACCATGATTTTGTACGTTTCCCCTCATAAGTTGGTCAAGACTTTAGCTGAATTCGTTACCTATTTTGGGGAAGATCGTCAAGTTTGCGTTTCCCGTGAACTATCTAAACTTCATGAAGAAAATGTTCGTGGCACCACTAAAGAAGTATTATCTCATTTTGAAAACAAACCGCCGAAAGGAGAAATCGTCGTGGTCGTTGCTGGCAAAAACGCAGATAATAAAAAGCAAGAATCAAAAGAGAAACAGCAGTAATTTTTTTTGGGCGTTCCCTCGCCGAAAAGGGCGGGTCGGGCTTTTCGCTACTATCTTTTGTTCGTGCCTCACAAAAGGATAACCGCTCCAATCCCTAACGCAGACGGCACAAGTGAACTTCACGTTAATATAGATTATTGAGATATAATTTTTCTTATTTTTGTCAAGCAAATTGCATTTCCTATCAGATGCAAAGCCTATTTTGTTAACCATAAATTAGATTGTTTTGAAAAATTTTCTACTCTTTCTTTTTATTGTTGTTGGCCCGTTTGCCTTTTCACAGACAAAACCAAAACCAAAGGCTAAAACTTCAGACACTAAGTTCAATATTCAAATCCAAGGTATAGTGCTCGACAATTGTTCGAAGACATCGGACATCGCATTCGGTGAATTTCATGGTTCGGATGCCGAAGTACAAAAAATGAAACCCAATGCCAAAGGCGAATTTACAGCCAGTTATTGGCTGAAAGAACCGGGCTTGTTCTTCTTCAGGAAAGGTAGCGTTGCCCAATATTTCTTGGTCAGTCCGAAAGAGAAAATGTATAAAATTGGTTTAAGTTGTAGCAAAAATGAGCTCGAGCCATTACAGGTTTTTAGCTCTTCTGAAAACAAAGCATATCAAGAATTTATGAGCCTTAGAAAAGGGCTCACCGCAGATTTTGAGAATTTCAACGGCAAAAATTTAAATGACACTCTAATATTCAAGGAGTTCAGTGGCAAGTTGCGCGATTATCAAAAAAAATCTGCGTCTTTAGCGAAGAAGTATACCAATTCCTATGTTGCCAATCGCCTGGTTACTGCCGACCGCGTGAGTGATTTAGATTTGTCTTCTATTGAAAAACTAAGAAATGGGTACCTAAAAAGACAAGCTTTTGCCGACCATAAATTTTACAATTCAATGCTTCCGTCATTAATACTAGAAAATTATCTCAATGTCATAATGGATAAAGATGACAATTCATTTGACGCATTTGAATGGGTGTTAAATATCGCCTCAAAAAACAAGACCGCTTCCCAACGTCTGCAGGACGTTTTATATGAAGCAATCAACAAAGGCAAACGAAAAGATGTGATGCGCAGTTATATCTATTGGGCAAAGGCGCATCCGGATAAAATGGTCAATGAGATGACAAAATTTAAGTTAGAGGGACTTTCCAAAAGCATGGTCGACGCACAATTCATCAACATTTCCCTTAAAGACACACTTGAAAATACCCGAGAATTAAAAGATGCCATAACTACTTCAAAGTATACTTTATTGACGATTTACAATCCGGATTGCTCTCACTGTATAGAGACATTGCCAAAGTTGATTCCGATTTGGGAAAAATACCAATCTAAAGGATTAAAAATCTACACGGTTGCGGCTAAAAATGACCATGCAATGTGGATTAGTTTCATTAAGAAACATACTGGCGCAGGTTGGACAAACGTGATGGAAGACCAGACAAATAGTAGTTTCGGTAAGTATTCAATCACTTCGCTACCTTCATTTGTACTTATTGACACCCAAGGAAAAATTGTAGCTAGAATGGTTGCTTCAGAAGTGGTAACGGAACTGCAAAAATGGTTGGCACCACTTTAAACATCCAAATCAACAAACGAAAAAGATTTTCCGCTAAACAAACCTTTGTCTGATAATTTCAAATCGGGAATGACCAAAAGTGCCATGAACGAAAGGGTCATAAAGGGCGCATTCAGTTTACTTCCGAGTTCTTTGGCCATGGCGTCAATTTCTTGGTAGGATTTTCCAGTATCCCAGCCATTAGTGTCGCTCATAATGCCGGCAACCGGAAGTGCCAGAGATTTTCTGTTGTCACCATCTACGGCACAAATACCACCAGTATTTTCAATGATGAGGTTGACCGCTTGGCATATTTCTTCGTCTGATGTTCCGACAACTACAATATTGTGACAATCGTGCGCCACTGAACTGGCAATGGCGCCTTTTTTAAGACCAAAATTCTTGATAAAAGCAATCGCTGGCTTGGAATCTTGATAGCGATTGACCACCGCCATTTTTAAAACATCATTTGATGTGTCAACTAAAATTTTACCCTCTGATAACAGCGCTTGGCAGTGAATTTCGTTTGTAATTAACTGTCCTTCCAAAGCTTCGATTACTCTAATTTTTGACGCTGTTCCAGCAACTTCAAAGTCCGAAATTTTCTTTTTCGACGTGTTGAAGTTGTTTGGCGTTTCAAACGTAACATCCGCAACAAAGGAACGACCGTTTTCAGCAACTAATTCTCCATCAATAAACGTTTGAAGTACATTAAAATGAACCAAATCTTCCACCACGATAAAATCTGCTGCATCATTTGGTTGTAGTAAACCCACATTCATTTTATAATGATGTATGGGATTAACACATGCCACTTGTAACACTTTAAAAATATCCATTCCTTTTGCAACTGCGCGAGCACAAAGCGCATTGATATGATTGATAATCAAATCGTCAGGATGCTTATCATCGGAACAAAACATCATGTTTTCAAAATGCTCTGGCAGCAAATCGATCAAAGCTTCGAAGTTTTTGGCGGCGCTTCCCTCACGAATCAGCACTTTCATACCCAACGACAATTTTTCTTGCGCTTCATCAAACGTAAAACACTCATGATCGGTGGTGATTCCGGCAGCGATATATTTTTTTATGGGTTCACCGCGCAGCCCAGGCGCATGGCCGTCCACTGGTTTGCCAAAGTGTTTTGCCCATTCAATTTTCTTTAAAACTTCGGGATCATCGAAAAGAACGCCAGGATAGTTCATCATTTCTGACAAATAAAATATATCAGGATGGGCCATCAATTCTTTGATGTCTTCCGAATCTATGACGGCTCCAGCAGTTTCAAAAGCAGTAGCAGGAACACAAGAAGGAGCGCCAAAATGAAACTTCAACGGCACTTTTTTACTGTTTTCAATCATATAATAAACGCCTTCTTTTCCGAGTACATTCGCGATTTCATGCGGATCAGAAATAGTAGCAACGGTTCCGTGAAGCACGGCAAGTTTGGCAAATTCTGAAGGCACCAGCATCGAGCTTTCAATATGAATATGTGCATCTATAAATCCAGGAAGAATATACTTGTTTATTGAATGTTCTTTTTCTATGATGGAACTAATTTTTCCCTTTTCGACAGTAATTTCGCCAGAATAAATACGCCTGTTTTTGATATCTACGATTTGACCTTGGATTTGCATGAGATTCTAATTTTAAACAAATAACGAAATTTTTTTGAAATGAATTTTCATGTCAATGCTAAAGTTAGTTCTAATTGTTTTTTTTCTAAATTTGGAAAACAATTCATAGAGTATACACCAAACAAATTTTATCTTATGCGCTGGACAATCAAACCACAACCCGAACCCGACCAATTGAAACATCTGATGGATGTTTTGAATATTGACGCAGTAACCGCGACACTTTTAATTCACCGAGGCATAACGACCTTCGAACAAGCAAAAGCTTTTTTTCGACCCAATTTAGATGATTTGCATAATCCTTATTTGATGAAAGATATGGATTTGGCTGTTGATCGGATCGAAAAGGCAATTCAAAATCAAGAAAATATTTTAGTCTTCGGAGATTACGATGTAGATGGAACAACCGCAGTTTCTCTGGTTTCTTCTTATCTAAAAACTATTTATCCCAACATTGCGACTTACATTCCTGATCGATATGACGAAGGTTACGGAATATCTTATAAAGGAATTGACTTTGCTGATGATAACGGTTTTTCGCTGATCATTGCTTTAGATTGCGGTATCAAATCGATTGATCACATCGATTACGCTCGAGAAAAAAACATCGATTTTATCATTTGCGATCACCATCGTCCAGGTGATGTTTTGCCTAAGGCGGTCGCGGTTTTAGACCCAAAACGAGAAGATTGCCATTATCCTTATGATGAACTTTGTGGCTGTGGCGTTGGATTCAAGTTGATTCAAGCGTTGGGCCAAAGCAGAAATCAAACGATTGATGATTTTGTTTCGTACTTAGATTTGGTGGCAACAGCCATTGCGGCAGATATTGTTCCCATAACGGGCGAAAATCGAATCTTGGCGTATTTTGGACTGCAGGTGATCAACAGCGAACCCCGTCCCGGAATTCAAGCATTGATTCAACAAGTAAAAAAGAAGGAACTCACGATTACGGATGTCGTTTTTATTGTCGCTCCTAGGATAAATGCCGCTGGTCGAATTAAGCATGGTAATCACGCAGTGGAATTATTAACGGAATTCAATTTAGAGCAAGCGCAACAATTTGCTTCTGAAATAGAACAATACAATTCAGATCGTAAAGATTTGGATAAGTCAATTACCAAAATGGCGTTGCAACAAATTGAAGATTACAATGAAAAGGAACGATTTACGACCGTCGTGTTTCAAGAAGATTGGCATAAAGGCGTCATCGGAATTGTAGCGTCTCGATTGATAGAAGTCTATTACAGACCCACAATTGTATTTACCAAAAGTGGCGACAAATATGCGGCGTCTGCGCGATCTGTTGTAGGATTTGATGTTTATAATGCGCTGGAAGCGTGCGCCGAGCATTTGGAGCAGTTCGGAGGTCATATGTACGCGGCTGGGATGACTTTGAAACCTGAAAACTATCAAAAATTTAAAGACGCATTCGAAAAAGTAGTGCAAGAAACCATTGCGCCAGAAATGTTGACTCCTGAAATTGAAGTGGATGCCGAAATTGATTTTGCTGAAATTACACCAAAATTAACTCGAATTCTAAAGCAGTTCGAACCCTTTGGTCCACAGAATCGAACGCCTGTATTCTGGAGTAAAAATGTCGTTGATACCGGCTATGGAAAAACGATAGGATCCGATAATACCCACTTGAAGTTAACCTTGAAACAAAAAAATTCACCAAGTTTTTCAGCAGTTGGGTTTGGTCTAGCAGATAAGTTAGATGTAATTCAAAACAAAAAGCCTTTTGAAGCGGTGTATTGTATTGAAGAAAATGAATGGAATGAAATGGTTTCAGTACAATTGCGATTAAAAGATCTGAAATAATGTCATTCGAATTTTTTCAATTCAAATGCAGTTCCATCGAAAACACCATAGGTAAAATACCCAATCCAGTCGCCTAAATTCACATATTCAGAATTTTCTCCCACCTTAATAATCATGGGCAAATGGCGATGGC
>JBIKRP010000266.1:0-3854 GCA_044349145.1 Flavobacterium sp. | reverse complement strand
ATCTAAATTTAAATTCAACAAAATTGCTCTACTATTCGCATAAATATCTAATTTTGAGAAAAACTATGAAAATGAGATCATACCATTCACTTCTCCTTTTGCCGCTATTGATTCTGACGAGTTGCTCAAACGAAAGCAAATCAGACTTAGAAGATTTCCCATTAGTAGAAAATGTAACTTATACAAATAACGTTAAACCAATTATTGACAACAACTGTTTAGGTTGTCATGGTGATCCAACTACGAATAGTGCTCCCATGCCACTAAACACCTATGAAAGAGTCAAAGAATTTGTTCAAAATGATAAAATTATTGACCGTATTTCAAGGAGTGAAGGACAGTCAGGATTGATGCCTGTAGGAGGACCAAGATTACCACAACCCGTTATTGACCTAATAATCAAATGGAAAGCACAGGGACTGCAAGAATAAAATAAACTGAATCATGAAAGAAATATTTTTGACCATTACTCTTTTTGCCTCTTTCTCCCTATCAGCTCAAGACAAAATGATTACCAAAACTGGGAAGATTACTTTTGAAGCCTCTGTTCCGGCGTTTGAAGAAGTAAAAGGAAAAAATGAAGGCGTCACTTGTGTCCTAAATCCTAAAACTGGCGAAATTGCTAGTTTGGCATTGATGAAAGGCTTTCGTTTTAAATTGGCGCTGATGGAAGAACATTTCAATGAAAACTACATCAATAGCGACTCGTATCCTAAAGCTACTTTTAAAGGAAAAATAGAAAATTTTGATACCACTGCATTGACCGCTACCGCTAAAGATTTTACAATCAAAGGTAAATTAGAACTGCATGGGAAAACCAATGAGGTAACTTCAATTGCGAAAATTAGAAAAACAGATGCTGGAATTGAAATCATTACCAACTTTTACGTCAACGCCGACGATTATGCAATCGTAATTCCTTCGGTCGTAAAAAGCAAAGTCTCTAACAAAGTAAAAGTGAAAGCAGAATTTATAGTAAAATAATAAAAACAAAAAGCTTCTAAATAGGAAGCTTTTTTTTATTGCAGACGCACCAATTCAAAATCATTCAGTTTATCAATGTGCAACAAGGATTTACTATCGTCTTCATTCCTTGAAAACATCGGCATAAACTTCGCCCCAAAAACAATCTCAGAAAAAATATAGGAAGTTCTTTTCGCAACAGTCGTGCTATACATATCGTCGAACATGCGCATAAAAACCAGAATTTCACCTTCTAAATTTTGAAAATCAGACTGGGTAAAATGATACAACGGACTCGACTCCGTAATCGGATGCACCAAAGTCCAACTCATAGTCAATGAATTAACTTTCGACATTTCTAAATCTAGTGAAAAGAATTTGTTGACCGGTTTTCCGTCCTCCTCGACTTTCATCCCCAATGTAATTTTGGCCTCAGCATCAGTAAGATTGGTATTCTTATAAGGCGTCAGCCGAAACATCAACGCCGTTCCCTCTTTATAAGGCGCAATGATGGCATTCTTTGAAAAAAGGATATGCGCCTTTGGTTTGCTGAATCTTCCATAAAACAAACCCGTCGCTATGGCAAAACTCAATAAGCCAAAAAGCGCTTCAATGGCAGCAATAAGACTGGCAGAAAAACCACTTGGACTGATATGTCCGTACCCAACCGTGGTAAAGGTTTGAATACTGAAGAAGAAGGCCTGTCCAAATTTATCCATGCTGGTGGTCATGGCAACGCCCTTCAAATGCTCCACTCCATTGATATAATACAAACTGGCAAAGAAAAAATTGACGACAAAGTAAAATAAAACGACAATCACCATAAACTTCCAACGCGGAATATTCAGCATCGTGTGATACCAACTGATGCTATCCAAAAATCCGATACCTGTTTTCTTCACGTTGGCATTACCACTCTTGGTGATAAACCGACCTCCGTAACTGCTAGAATTGGTACCAAAACCAGTATTAATATCTGCTTTTGCTTTGGCATTGATTTTTTTTAGTAGATTCATCAATTTTGTTGTTAGTAGCTATTCCAGCTTTCCGCTTCAAGTTTTTCAAAAAAGCCCCTTTTTGGCACGACACTAAAGTAGCTTCCGTGGGTCGCTCTTTAATGTCTCCAAAAATAGTGCTTTTTTCTCAAAAGCTTTACGCTTCAATCTGGGCTAACACAGTTCCATTTAAATTAGTAAAACCGCGCATTCACGAATCATCTGAAACGCAAATTAGCGGCTTTTTCTTATATCTTGCTTCTTGACTCTTGACTTTTTCTTCTTATCTCTTTCTTCTTATCTCTCGCTTCTTCCTTCTTGCTCTTGTCTCTTGCCTCTAGCTTTTTCCTTCTCTACTTACTCAAATACATTTTCCTTCTAGAATACAACTCATAAAACTGATCGTCTTTCAAATCGTCAATAAACAAAATGCTCTCTCCAGTCGATTTCATTTCTGGACCAAGGGCTTTATTCACATTTTGGAATTTACTAAATGAAAACACCGGCTGCTTGATCGCATATCCTTTTAGCTGTGGATTAAAAGTAAAATCGGTTACCTTATTAACGCCCAACATGACTTTTGTTGCATAATTGACATAAGGCTCACCATACGCTTTTGCGATAAATGGAACGGTTCGTGAAGCTCTAGGATTAGCTTCAATGATATACACCATATCGTCTTTAATGGCAAATTGAATATTGATTAAGCCTACTGTTCGCAGAGCCAAAGCAATTTTTTTGGTGTGATCTTTAATCTGCTGCATCACAAACTCGCCTAAGTTAAATGGAGGCAAAGTCGCATTTGAATCACCAGAATGGATTCCACAAGGTTCAATGTGCTCCATAATTCCGATGATATAAACATTTTCACCATCGCAAATCGCATCCGCTTCGGCCTCAATAGCTCCATCGAGATAATGATCTAATAGTAATTTGTTACCGGGAATATTTTTCAACAAATCGATAACGTGTTCTTCGAGTTCTTGTTTGTTGATGACGATTTTCATGCCTTGTCCACCCAATACATACGACGGACGAACCAACAATGGAAAATCCAAAACATCCGCTAAAGCACTGGCTTGATCAGCATTTTCCGCAATTCCGAATTTGGGAAAAGGAATTTTTAAGTCGGTTAATAATTCTGAAAATCGTCCTCGATCTTCCGCTAAATCCAATGCGTCAAATGAAGTCCCTAATATTTTAATGCCGTATCGGTCTAATTTTTCCGCCAATTTCAAAGCGGTTTGACCACCCAATTGAACAATCACACCTTCTGGCTTTTCGTGTCGGATGATATCGTAAATGTGTTCCCAGAAAACGGGCTCGAAATATAATTTGTCAGCCGTATCAAAATCGGTAGAAACGGTTTCTGGATTACAATTAATCATAATAGTTTCATAGCCACATTCTTTTGCCGCTAAAACGCCATGAACGCAGGAATAATCAAATTCAATTCCTTGTCCAATGCGATTGGGTCCGGAACCTAAAACCACTACTTTCTTTTTATCGGTTACGATACTGTCGTTGTGCACATATCTTTCCCCATTTGCTTTTTCTATATCTGCCTCAAAAGTCGAGTAATAATAAGGTGTTACCGCTTTAAACTCTGCCGCACAGGTATCTACTAATTTGTAAACGCGCTTGACATTTTGTTCTTCTCGCAGTTTATAAACTTGACTTTCCAAACAACCCAACATATGCGCAATTTGTCGATCTCCATAGCCTTTTTGTTTGGCTTCCAGCAAAAGTTCTTTGGGTAAAGAATCGACTTTGTACTTTGAAATTTCTTTTTCTATAAGATACAATTCCTCATATTGCTTCAAGAACCACATATCGATTTTGGTAATATCGTGTATTCGTGAAAGTGGAATTCCCATTTGAATCGCATCATAAATC
>JBIKRP010000265.1:0-3856 GCA_044349145.1 Flavobacterium sp. | reverse complement strand
TTTCCGCCCCACAAATAAGGCGCATTCAAATACATAAAAGAGGTATTAATCAAGTTCGATTTGGGCTTGATACCGCTAATCTTCATTCCTTCAAAATCAAAACCAGCAATATTAATCTCACTGTGATTCAAGAAAGATAAGGAAGCGCCGAGCGGAATGGGCATTAATAAATTATTAGGAGAGGTAATATATTCAACCAAATCCGAATTTAAGATAATGGCATCTTTCGTCAGTTGCAAATATTGCTCCTCTACAATCGGTTGATACTGCTTCACATCAATCCATCCTTCATAACCATCAAACTGCAATCTAATTCTAGCCCATTGCTTTTCCGTCGTCAAAACTTCAAAATGCTCTCCAAACAAGACTTGAGAAACGATTTCGCTTCTGTCACTTGGCTCAGCCCGCAACGGAATAATAGCTAAATTACAAATCCCAAACATGAAGATTATTTAAAATTTTGAATAATTAATTTATTGAATTTATAGAAGCGGAAACCTGCTTTCCACTATATCTTTTGCGTCGAACAACGCCACAAAAGGATGCCGTTACAATCAGGGCTAGGGCACTCGATTTATGATCAATACCTATCTAAAAAAACGAACTGATTTTTAATTTCTTTCAATTACAATTGCCGAAGCACCACCACCGCCATTACAAATCGCTGCTGCACCAATTTTTCCGTTGTTTTGCTCTAGTACATTAATCAATGTGATGATGATTCTCACTCCCGAACAACCTAGTGGATGTCCTAATGAAACCGCTCCACCATTTACATTCACTTTGTCATTATCTAATCCTAAAATTTGTGCATTAGCCAAACCAACCACTGAAAACGCCTCATTAAATTCGAAGAAATCAACATCGCTCAATTGCAAACCCGCTTTGTCTAGTGCTTTTGGTAATGCTTTAGCAGGAGCAGTAGTAAACCATTTTGGTTCTTGAGCCGCATCGGCATAACTAACTATCGTTGCCAATGGAGTTAATCCCATCGCTTTCGCTTTTTCTTCGCTCATCAAAATTACCGCACCAGCTCCATCGTTTATGGTAGAAGCATTAGCGGCGGTGACCGTTCCTTCTTTTGTAAATGCTGCATTCAAAGACGGAATCTTATCCAATTTTACATTGGTGTATTCCTCGTCTTTCGTTACCATCACTGGTTCACCACGTCGCTGCGGTACAGCAACTGGGACAACTTCATTGTCAAATTTTCCTGCTTCCCAAGCTTTAGCCGATCGCTCGTAGGATTGAACAGCAAAAGCATCTTGTTGCTCTCGGGTTATTTTATATTCTGTTGCACACAAATCGGCAGAAACACCCATCGCATTGTTGTCATAAGCATCTTGCAATCCATCTTTTTGCATTCCGTCTAGCATGGAAGTTGGACCGAATTTCACACCGTTTCGCAAATGCACGTAGTGTGGAATCATACTCATGTTTTCCATACCACCCGCAATAATGATTTCAGAATCTCCAGCCATAATTGCTTGTGCGCCTTGCATCACCGCTTTCATCCCTGAAGCACAAACTTTATTTACTGTTGTAGCAATAACTGTATTTGGTAATCCAGCGTATAATGCCGCCTGTCTTGCTGGAGCTTGACCAACACCTGCTTGAACTACATTTCCCATAATTACCTCATCAACTAAATTAGGATCTAAATTGATTTTACTTAAAGCTCCCTTGATGGCCGCTGCCCCTAAATGTGGCGCACTAACAGTTGACAAAGCGCCCATGAAACTTCCAATTGGAGTTCTTGCTGCCGATACGATAACTACTTTTTTATTCATGATGGTGGAAATGTTTATTTATTCGCTGCGAATTTAATCATTTTCAAGAAATACTAAATTACATTTCCCAATATTATTAAATAATGAATTGCGGTTGAGTTAGGAAAATAACCAATTCTTGACAGAAATCTTGATGAGGAATCTATATTTCTTAGCATTATTTTTTATCAAAAAAAAGCTATGCATTTGATTGTTAATGATTTTAAAACTGAAGTAAAAAAAACATTCCAATAATTTGTAAAATATAGAATAGAAAGTTACATTTGCAACCGCTTAAATGCATACACGTTCTTTAAGTTTGGAGAGTTGCCTGAGTGGCCGAAAGGACATGTTTGCTAAACATGCGTATGGGAAACTGTACCAAGGGTTCGAATCCCTTACTCTCCGCTGTTTGTTTTTTTTCGGGGTGTAGCGTAGCCCGGTTATCGCGCCTGCTTTGGGAGCAGGAGGCCGCAGGTTCGAATCCTGCCACCCCGACAAATAAACTTTTCCATTTAAGTTTTAAAAGAAAAATGGGTGCATAGCTCAGCTGGATAGAGCACCTGCCTTCTAAGCAGGCGGTCGAAGGTTCGAATCCTTCTGCGCTCACTGATTATCAGAGGATTACAAGTAATATTGTAATCCTTTTTTTATTTTTGCATATTATTTGCATACTACTTTTAAGTTCATCACACCTTTTTCAAAACGTTTTTTTAGATAGTTTTTAACCAAATTTTCTTATAGAATTTTATAGCATTATCAGATTAGCAAGACAAAATAAAATGAAACTTAAATACAATTTGTCATTCTAAAGTAACTACTCTTTGTTTCAGCTTTTAAAGCTTCGATTTTAACAACACTTACAGTACTTAGTTTTTTTAAGTTAAAATGCCATAAACGGCAAAATTTTGAACCAAACAAACCAACTAACTTCATTTAGGTGAAACAAGATTATTCCATGTATTTAATGATTTTAACTATTTGTTTTTTCAGCCTATCATATGATGCAATAAAAAAAAGGCTACAAAGGCCTTTTTTTTATATCGTTTATTCCAAATTAATCTGAAAACTAACATAGTGCATAGCATAAATACGCAGTGTTTTTTTTATACATTAGCATCGTGAAAATGAATCCCAACATATAACTAATAGCGTTTTGCTACTTCTTGTCTTGAAAACCGACCAAGTATTAAAGGAACAAGGAAGTATTGTAAGTCGCCTCAGCCGAGGCGTAGGCTTTGCATATACTTTGTTCCAAGTTCTGGTCGGACTTTCAAGGCAAGTGTATCGTAATCGTCCTACGCCTTTAGTTTTCTATGACAAATAAACCTCATTAGGACTTGGGGATAATAAAATTATGAAAACTATTTTTAAAAAATTATCGGTTATTATTGTTGTTGTTATGTTGTTCGTAAGTTGTTCTTCAGATTCTGGAGATACACTTTGTACTCCAATTGCTTGTTTGAACGGAGGTACTTCAGGAGCAGATTGCGGTTGTGATTGCCCACAAGGATTTACGGGTACTAATTGTGAAACACAAGTAACACCAACACAAATAAAAATCACAAAAATTAGGGTCAAGAAATTTCCAAATTTAACACCTAATGGCAGTAATTGGGATACTCTTGTACCAGGATACGAAAACCCTGATATTTTTCCCGTTTTATTTCCATTCCAAATTACTTCTGTATTATTTGCAGGAGCTCCGATTAATGACAGTTTTAGTTACGGTAATGATACTTTTGATTTTATACCAACTACTCCTATAGTAATTACACAATTAAGTCAGCCATTGTCTCTGACGTTATATGATGATGATTCAACATTTATAAATCCTAATACGTTTCAACAGATGGGAGGGTTTGATTTTTATATTTATGATTCTACGGGAGGTTTTCCGACTATATTATCTATAAATAATTCAACAAGTAGCTATGGTTTTGAATTAACACTATCTTATGTCTGGTAGTTTCAATATGTGCATTTTTAATATATAAAATCACTAGTGTCCACTTAAAATAAGTTGAAAACCAGCTGGTTAGTAATATGCTCATTGACATTATTGTAATCTGATTTCATAAGTAATT
>JBIKRP010000264.1:0-3865 GCA_044349145.1 Flavobacterium sp. | reverse complement strand
GCCAATGGCTGATCTAAGTTCCTTCTAGCCATAAACAAATAGAAGTAACTATATTGATCATTAAAATCAAGGTTGATAATATTAAATCCTTGCAGAACTTTGAGCCTTGATAACCCGCCCAGCATTTTCATTCCTTCGCGATTTTCTTCAATATATTTGATCATTAAATACACTTGAAATCCATCGTAAACCCAATTGTCTTTTCGTGAGTCCATGCGCATGGAATTCTTAAGAAAATTGTTCAAATACGTTTTTAGAAATTTTAATTCGTATACAAATTCATCTTGAAATACATTGATGAAACTAGGCAATTGATTCAATCCGTAATAAGGATTTCGTTCGTAATCGACTTCAGAAACAGTAATTTTATCAAATGGGTATTTCCCTACATTTTCACGAACATAGCTGACTACGCGATCAATCATTAATGCTTTTTGAATGTCAGTTAAGTTGTTGCTTTCCAAATCAGTAACAACTTCTACCTCATCGTTTTTGTAACTATAAAATTTTGGTTTCGGTTCTATATACAAGCTAATATCTTGTCGATCTTTTCCACTAAAGGCGTAGGAAATCCGTTCGTCTGTTTTCGTCTGACTCGTTTCTGTTAAGTCTGAATTTACCTTAAAGGAATTGGGTACATTTACTACCAATTCATAATCACTGATTCCGTTGGCAATGTCATCAGTGTCGGCATTACTGTATCGAATAAACTGATGGTTTTCATAACGAGCTGGCGCTAAATACCAATCTCTTAACTTGAACCTTTCATTTGTGGAATCATAACCATATTTGGTAAAACGATCGGATGGAATTTTTACTTGATAAGAAAGGTGAAGTACTTTCTTTTCGTAAGGAAGTATCTTGTTGATTAGTACAATTTCTAATAAATCTACTTGATTTTGCGGTCGACTCCAAGTAACGACTTGATTGTTATCATCCACAATAAAAATCGAATTGGTATTCCCAAGTTCTTTTTCCGGTGCAAAGTGAAAACTTCTTACAAATTCATCCGAAAATCGTTTTCCGAGATAAGAATTTTTGTCTGAATAAGCATTCATCCAATCATTCAAAACCAGCGTTTTTATCGTGTCATTGCTTTGGTTGAAATAAGTAAGGTCTTGAACTACGGTTAAAGTTTTGTTCTCTGCATCTAACTTGGCTGTCAACTTAATCGTATGCTGCGCCTGCAACACGGCGGTTGCAGAAAAAGCAAGTAGAAAGGTTAATCTCGTTAGTTTTGACTTCAAGTTGGAAAGAAATTATTGGATAAGAAAACGGAAAGTGAGCACAAATCGTATTAGAAATTTGGACTCAAATCGTATTTTTTATAAAATTTATCCAATACATCCAACACTTCGTCTTCGGTATCAACGATTTTAAACAAATCCAAGTCTTTTTCGTTCACGGTTTTTTCTCTTTCCACCAAAACTTCTTTAATCCAGTCAATTAAACCAGCCCAGAATTGAGTTCCCACCAAAATGATGGGGAATTTTGCAATTTTCTTGGTTTGAATCAAAGTCATCGCTTCAAACATTTCGTCTAAAGTTCCGAAACCACCTGGCATGACTACAAAGCCTTGAGAGTATTTCACAAACATGACTTTCCGCACGAAGAAATAATCGAAATTTAGGTTTTTATCTCGGTCGATATACGGATTGTAATGCTGCTCAAATGGCAATTCGATATTCAAACCCACCGAAGTTCCACCACCAAAATGCGCACCTTTATTACTGGCTTCCATAATTCCGGGACCGCCGCCAGTGATGACGCCATAACCCGCTTTACTAATTTTATATGCAATTTTTTCCGCTAACAAATAAAACGGATCTTCAGGTTTCGTCCGCGCCGATCCAAAAATAGAAACACAAGGACCAATACGTCCCATACTTTCGTAACCATTCACAAATTCCGCCATGATTTTGAAAATCGCCCAGCTGTCGTTGGTGCGGATCTCATTCCACGTTTTTTGTTTCAGTTTGTCTTGGATTACTTTATCCTCGTCATTGTCAAAATCTTCCAATCTCATGTTTTTTAATCTTTTTATTTTTCAGAAGCTTTTCCAGCTATCAACTATATCTTTTGCGCCGAACGCCGGCTCAAAAGGATGCCGTTGCTATCTGGGCTAAGGCAGTCGTTTTCAAAAGAAAACAGGCGTGCAAAAATACATTAAAAAAAGAAACTAAAATACTAAAATACCAATACTAAAATTCCAAATCCCAAAATTCAACATCAAGTTAGAAAGTATTGGAGTTTAGCTTTGCTCCGTTCGGCTTCGCCTCGGGTGGAATTTAAAAAATTGGAATTTAACGCAATTCTTTTTTCAAGAATTGCGCCGTATAGCTTTTCTTATCTTTTACTATTTCTTCTGGTGTTCCTTGCGCCACGACCATACCACCGCCTTTGCCACCTTCCGGACCAATATCGATAATATAATCGG
Source organism: Flavobacterium sp. (assembly GCA_044349145.1). Taxonomy (GTDB): domain Bacteria; phylum Bacteroidota; class Bacteroidia; order Flavobacteriales; family Flavobacteriaceae; genus Flavobacterium. The sequence continues at coordinate 1,428 of JBIKRP010000264.1, read as the reverse complement.
CTAACTTTATCACATCCATATTATGCTCGATAATCAAAATCGTGTTGCCTTTGTCGACCAACTTATTAATCACTTCCATCAAAACACGAATGTCTTCGAAATGCAATCCCGTTGTAGGTTCATCGAGGATGTAAAACGTATTTCCAGTATCTTTTTTCGCCAATTCGCCTGCCAATTTGATGCGCTGCGCTTCGCCGCCGGAAAGTGTGGTACTTTGTTGTCCCAACGTAATATAACCCAAACCTACATCTTGAATGGTTTTAACTTTACGGTAAATCTTCGGAATGTTTTCAAAAAACGGAACTGCCTCGTCGACCGTCATATTCAAGATATCAGAAATCGATTTGCTTTTATAGCGAATCTCCAACGTTTCTCTATTAAATCGTTTGCCCATGCAGGTTTCGCATTCCACATACACATCTGGAAGGAAATTCATTTCTATCGTTCGAACTCCAGAACCTTCACAGGTTTCGCATCGTCCGCCTTTGACATTAAAACTAAACCGTCCCGCTTTATAACCGCGAATCATACTTTCGGAAGTCATCGTAAACAAATTCCGGATTTCGGAAAAGACGTCGGTGTATGTCGCTGGATTGGAGCGGGGTGTTCTCCCAATGGGACTTTGATCGATATCGATCACTTTGTCAATGTGTTCCAATCCTTCAATTTTTTTGTATGGTTTGGGTTTTTTGACGCCGTTAAAATAGAATTCGTTTAGAATCGGATACAACGTTTCATTAATCAACGTCGATTTGCCGCTGCCCGAAACGCCCGTCACACAAATCATTTTACCCAAAGGCAGTTCAATAGAAACATTTTTTAAGTTGTTCCCAGTCGCACCAGTCAATTTTAGGAATTTTCCATTGCCTTCACGACGTTTTTTTGGAATTTCTATTTTGAGTTCACCGTTGAGATATTGCGCCGTCAACGTATGATGTTTTAAAGTTTCTGCTGGTGTTCCGATGCTGATGATTTCGCCTCCGAATTTTCCGGCACGTGGACCGATATCAATGACATAATCGGCGCGTTCGATCATGTCTTTGTCGTGTTCGACGACGATCACCGAGTTGCCGATATCGCGCAATTGCTCTAAAGATTTAATCAATTTATCGTTGTCGCGTTGGTGCAGACCAATACTCGGCTCATCCAAAATATACAAGACGCCGACGAGTTGTGAACCGATTTGTGTTGCCAATCGGATGCGTTGCGCTTCTCCACCAGAAAGTGATTTTGAACTTCGATTAATCGACAAATAATCTAAACCCACATTCAACAAAAAGTGTAAGCGATCTTTGATTTCTTTGATGACTTCTGTTGCAATTTTCTTTTGTTTTTCTGACAACGATTTTTCTAATTCATCAAACCAAGTCGATAAATCCGAAATATCCATCACCGACAAATCATTGATGTTTTTTTCATTGATGCGGA